>PMMY01000069.1 GCA_003162655.1 Methanobacterium sp.
AATTTTATATTAAATTTTTTTTTAGTTAATATGAAATAACTGTGGAAAATTCATGAAAAAAAAATTAAAAAAAAATAAGTAATGAAAAATTTAACAGGAGATTCCTGTTAAAATTACATCATTGGTGGCATACCACCAGGCATTCCGCCCATGTCAGGTTCGCTGGATCTTGTTGATGCTATCACATCATCGATACGTAGGATCATCTCAGCAGCCTCTGCAGCGGACTGTATGGCCTGTTTTTTAACCCTTTTCGGTTCTATAACACCTGCTTCTTTCATGTCTGTTACATCACCAGTGAAGACGTTTAGTCCCATGTAAGGGGATTTTTCATGTGCTGCTCTTAGATCAACCAGTGCGTCGATGCTGTCGAGTCCTGCATTTTCTGCCAGGGTTTTTGGTACAACTTCAAGTGCTGATGCAAATGCACCTATTGCCAGCTGTTCCCTTCCGCTAATGGTGTCAGCGTATTCTTTAAGCCCTTTAGCAATGGCTATTTCTGGTGCTCCACCGCCAGCCACAACTTGACCGTCTTCTAGTGTTGCTGCAACTACTCCAATTGCATCGTCAACTGCTCTTTCAACTTCTTCTGCAACGTGTTTTGTACTTCCCCTCAGTATGATTGAAACTGCTTTAGGATCTATACAGTCTTCTACGAATAAAAGGATCTCATCGAAGATTTTCTTTTCATATACCTGTCCAGCTATTCCAAGGTCTTCTGCAGTGAGATCATCTAGGTTGGTTGCTACCCTTGCACCTGTAGCTTTTTCTAACCTTTCGATGTCAGATTTCCTGACCCTTTTAACTGCAAGTATTCCTGCTCTTGCAAGGTAGTGTTGAGCAAGGTCGTCGATACCTTTCTGACAGAATAGAACATTTGCTCCACTGTCTATAACTTTGTCAACCATGTCCCTTATCATCTTTTCTTCTTGTTCTATGAAGGCTGCCATCTGGGATGGGTCTGTGAGTTTTATTTTAGCGTCGGTTTCAAGACTTTTAACTTCTATTGGGAATTTTAAGAGGGCTATTCTAGCATCTTCAACCTTTTTAGGCATTGAAGGATCAAGCCTGCCTTTGTCTATTACAACACCGTTGACTATCTGTGATTCTTCAACTGTTGCTCCCTGTATCCTGTTGATGTTTATGTGGTCCTTGTCAACAACACCGTCTTCTTCAACCATTTCAACAGCTTTAACAATAAGATCAGCCAGTGGTTTTCGGGCTTTTTCTGTTCCTTTTCCGGTCATTGCTGTCATTGCAATACTCTGGAGTGTTTCAGTATCAGATGCACTCATTGATATGCCTTCAAGAATTTCCTGTGCCTTAGCTGCTGCTTTTCTGTATCCTGCTGAAATGACAGTAGGATGAATTTCCATTTCAAGGAGGTCTTCAGCTTTTTTGAGGAGTTCTCCAGCAATTATAACTGCTGTGGTTGTTCCGTCTCCAACTTCGTCTTCCTGGGTTTTTGCAACTTCAACTAGCATTTTGGCTGCAGGATGTTCGATGTCCATTTCTTTGAGTATGGTTACACCATCATTGGTCACTACTATGTCTCCGAGACCATCTACAAGCATTTTGTCCATACCCTTAGGACCTAATGTTGTTCTGATAGTTTCTGCAAGTGCTTTACCTGCCATTATGTTCATTCTTTGAGCATCTCTTCCCAGAAGTCTTTCTGTACCTTCGGGTAATATTAAAATTTGCTGGCCTTGGCCACCTAACTGTGCCACTATAATCAACTCCTTTAATTTCTGTTTATTATCTTGCTATGTATTTTATCAGTGGGTTAGAGGTTCTATAAATAGTTTGTGATCATTCATTTGTATAACAAGTTATTATACTCGTGAAACCGCTAAAATCTATTATTGTCCCTAATAACTCTTAATAAACTACAATCAGTCCATTATTTCATTTATGTATATCATAATTCAATTTTTATAATAAATTATGAATTTGAATTTGTTAGATATTAAAAGGGACTATTTATTATCCCTCTCAAATGATTCAATAGCGCTGTCAACAACTTTTATAATTGCATTTTTAAGTTTTTCATTGTTTCCATCTGTTACTATTGGGATGTTGTCACAATAAACGACTTCAAGTCCAGCTTTTAGAGCATCTCTGGTTGCTACATCTACTGCGGCTGCTTTTAATTCTGTTAACATTACATTTGCTGTATCAATATATTTGTCAATATCTTTTTGTAATAAAGGTCTGTTGGAAAGGTGTGGGGTAGTTCCAACCACTTTACACTCATAGAAATCTTCAAGATGTTCAATTAGAACATTTTGTATTGAATCTGGTGCTGTGGTTGCGAAGAGAACATTTTTACCTTTGATGTCTTCAAGGGGTTTTGGTCTGAAAACAGTGGATATAACAGTTGCATCAGGATTTATTTCTTTAATATAATTCTCTATGCGTTCAACTTTTTCATTGCTTGCCATTGGTTCTTCGCACATGGTAATAACAACTAAATCTGCTAGATCTATTCTGAAAGGACCAAAGAAATTTTCAATATTAATTATGGGCTGGTTTGCACCTACCAGTACTATGTGTTTATTGGTTTTAATTGGGGGTATGGCTGCTCCACTTCCCTCCATGATAATAAAATCAGAATCAACTTCGTTTGCAAGTTCTGCTCCCTTTTTCATGTTGGTTATAAAAACATCTCCAACCATACCTCCACCACATCTTCTGCAACCGATGGTCAGGATACNNCTGCACATCTTCTGCAACCAATGGTCAGGATACGACTCATGAGGGCATCTTCCCAGTGGTCTGAAGCAGCGTGAACACCTCTGTCAGACTGTTCCATAAGATACTGCGGCGTTATTTCAATTTTGTCCCCGTGAACAATTTCAGGTTCCTCTGGACCTCCACGACCCATTGCAACAACACAGGGATTATAATCATTTTTGTGGATTAGGCGGGCAGCATATGCAGATACAGCTGTTTTCCCGATCCTTTTACCTGTTCCAAGAATTTTTACCGATGGTTTTTTGAGGACATCGTGTTCTGTTATTGGATAAAATTTAAAGTCCGGTCCTTCGTAGGGTATACCCATTGAAAGAACTACAGTGGCTATTTTAAACCTTTGGGAATAATCAACAATGGGTTCGTCTGAGAGATCCATAACTACATCTGCACTATACTCCTTTACAATGTCTGCAATTTTCTGATAGGGTATTTTGTAATGATCTTCACCGAAGTGAACAGGTCTTCCAAGTTTTTCGGCAATTCCTGCCTCTGAGGAGTCTCTTAACTTTTCTGTTCCTCCAATAAATACTACTGCAACCACTTCATTGTGTTCTAGGCTGTCTAACATGTCAAGAGCAGATAAAGTAACTGGAAAGTAATGTTCTCCATCAACCAGACAAAGCATTCTTCTCAGGGTTTTCATTTTGATACACTCCATTTAAACTATATTTGATAATTTTAAAATAATTGTTATTATGAAATGGTTTTGATAATTCTATTACTAAATCAAAAATCTTTAAAATAGATCATATTTGAAATTTAATTATCACGAAAATCATACATTAATTTGAT
>PMMY01000206.1 GCA_003162655.1 Methanobacterium sp.
ATGAAGTTGAACTGGACATCCCACATCCTTTGCCAGTTCCATGGAGTATGAAATAAGCCTGTTGTGAACTTCAAGTTCTTGAGGAGACACATCATAATGAGGTCTTCCCACTTCCCCTATAGCAACCGCCTTTCCATCTAAAACAAGTTTCTGAGCATTTTTAAGTGCATCTCGCATTTGTAACTCTGCAGTCTCGAGATTCATACCAGCTTTTACTCTACGGGAGAGTTCTGCAGGGTGAGCACCAACTACAGCAAAGGCTTTGACATAAGTATCCCTGTTTATTTCATCCACATATCTTATAACCAGTTCCATTGCATCTTTGAAACTGCAATTCTCATTTACAGTCCATGTAGGCTTGTTAGGAATTATCATAAAACTGCCACCAGCCCTATGGAATTTATTGGCAACTTCGATGGGCCCTTCACCATTTAAAGGATCAACATGTATATGGTTGTCTGTTACTGGAATATTTTTCATTATAACACATTTTATTAATTATTTTTAATTAAATTTTTCTAAATTTAAGAATAAATATAGTTCTTATTAAATTATTTCTAAGTTCATTTCTGTCATAAGGGCTCTTTGAAAAACTTCGACAGGTGGTTCAATTCCAGTCCATATTTTAAAAGATTCAATACCTTGATACATCAACATTTTAACCCCATATATGGTTTTAGCCCCCGCTTTCTCAGCTTCAACTATAAGTCCAGTTTTAAGTGGGTTGTAAACTATATCATTAACTATAAGATTTTTATGCATCATATCAGCTGTAATCAATGGTTTTTGGCTTATATTAGGATACATTCCAAGGGGAGTCGTATTTATAAGGATGTCTGTATCTTTGAGTTCTTTTTCAAGTCCAAAACCGAGATCTGTAACCTCTACATCATTATCTAGTTTTTCAACCAAATCATCCCTGAGTTCTTCTGCCTTTTCAATGGTCCTATTTGAAATAATTAGACTTTTAGCACCGCTAAGGAATAACTGGAATGAAATTGCTCTTGCCGCACCTCCTGCACCAAGAATCATAATCTTCTTATTTTTAACTGATGTAAGTTCTTCAATTGCCATTATAGCACCAATACCATCTGTGTTATGACCTACAGCACCATTCTCCCCGAATTCTATGGTGTTTACAGCACCTATAAGTCCAGCTGCAATGTCAAGATAATCCAAATAATTTATTACCTCAGTCTTATGGGGTATTGTCACATTCAATCCCTTAATTCCCATTGCCTGGGCTCCCTTTATAGAATCTTCAAGTTCTTCTGCTCTAACATGGAAAGGAACATAAATATTATCCAAATTTAATTTGTCAAAAGCTGCATTGTGCATTCCCGGTGATAAGGTATGTTCCACAGGGTCACCAATAATTCCAAAAACACTTGTTTTACCCGTTATCATTTCAAATTCTTCCTAACTTAGTTATTCCAATTTATAAAATTTATTTTAATTTGAATTCATTTTGAATATATATTACAAATTTAAAATCTTTAAATGTTCTCTGAAATATTCTGTAATAATTTAAACTAGCAATAACTCCGTATTTCTAATTTGATATGTTCATACTCGTTCCTCGACAGTTCACTTACCAATTATTGCTGGTTGAGTCGGTTTACCACGTAATGAGCAACCCTAACAAAGAATAATTTTCCTTGTTATAGTATTATAGTTTATTTTTAATTGTAATTAATACTTAGGGGATTTACAAAAAGATCAATTACAACATAAAATTTATGTATTATGATGCATAATATTGTAATAGGGTGAAATAAGATGAAATGGCAATTTAAAAAAAATGAAAAGGATCTTGAAATAAATATTTGAGAAAAATTTGATTTTTTTAAGAAATTAGATTGCTTTGAATAAAAATAAATAAAGAGGTTGAAAATATTTGGGACAGAAAAGAACACCACATGGGTGGAATGGATATGATGAACGAGAAAATGATGGAAATGATGAGTAAAGAAGATATGATGATGATGTACGCTATGAAAATTGATAAGAAAATAGCTATGTTAGAAGTCAAACTAGATTATATGAAAAAAATGCGGGAAAAATAAAGAATAAAATGTAAAAATTTCAANNTTGATAAAAATATTAATAAGATATTTAGAGCTGATTCTACTGTGGTTTACTTAAACCCACTGATTTAGAAATTCTTTTATACGTGGGTAAATATATATTTCCATGTATTAGGATATTGGAAATATTAAATTTATTAATCTAAAATATATGGTGAGAGGTGTTAAAATGCTTGCAAAACAGAGGTTTGTACTTGATACAACTGCTTTTACCGATACGCAGCTTCGTGATGACTTTGGAGAAGGTAGCTTATCAAAGACTGTTGATGTGTTGATGGATCTAATTGCAAAGTCAAGAATAAAACTCAATATAAGCTGTCATATGCCACCAATCACCTATAAAGAATTTTCTGATTATATGGCACGTTATGAATGTCCGAATGAAATCATGGTCAAAGCTGAAACATGGATTGTCAAAAAAACTCCCAATCGTTACGATACAAAGATCCCTTCTGAAATATTCTATGAGTACGTACAGGACATGAGGGAAAGAATGAACAAAGGAATGAGAATATCTGAAAGTTCCATATGGGAGGCTGCAGTAGAATCCATGGTAATGATGTCCCGTGGAGAGAATAAAGCTGATATAGAAGCCAAAGTATTAGGTAAAGCCATAACAGACTTCAGAAAACGTTACAGGATAGCTTTAAGGAAGGGCACACTTGACAGTGCCCCAGATCTTGATGTACTTCTACTTGCAAAGGAACTTGGAGCTGGAGTAGTTGCTGCAGATGAGGGCATCAAAGTGTGGGCAGAAAGACTTGGATTAAGATTTTTAAGTGCTAAATCCTTCCCTAAAATGATGGAAGAATACCTTCAGCACTATGATTAAATTGATAATTGTGAAGTTCTTAATAATTCTTACTTTGTTATATATTTTATAGATTGGATTTTTTAAGTATATCTAAAAACAATCTTTTGATGTTAATATGAATATTAGCTTGAAAAAAAAAATTTTATCTAGATCATAAAGGCAGGAGAAAAAATGGAGATACAGAGACCTAGAGGAACACGAGATTTCCTTTTTAATGAGATGAAAGAGAGAAAAAGTGTTGAAAACACCATGAGATTAATATTTGAGACTTATGGTTACAGTGAAATCAAGACACCTATCTTTGAGGAACTATCACTTTTCACAACTAAATCTGGAGAGGGAATAAGTGATCAGATCTATCACTTCCAAGATAAGGGAGGAAGGGATTTGGCATTACGGCCTGAACTCACAGCCCCCGTTGCACGGATGTACATAAAAGAATTTCAAAAATCCCCAAAACCTGTAAAAATGTATTATTTCGGGAGTTGTTTTAGATATGAACGACCTCAAGCAGGAAGATGGAGACAGTTTTGGCAGTTTGGGTGCGAACTTATTGGGGGAAAATCGCCTGATTCCGAAGCCGAGGTAATAAGCATGGCTGCACACAGTCTTGAAGAACTTGGACTTGAAGACTTCGAAATCCATATAGGAAACCTCGGAATTCTAAGAAACATCCTTAACGATGCAAATATCAAGGGAAAATTACAAGATCAGGTAATGGGAGTAATCGACAAGGGTGATGCAAAAGAGCTTGAAAGATTACTCGAAGAAATTAAAGTAGTTGACAATTCAAGAGAACTGTTGTTGAAGCTAATAGGAATGAAAGGTAGTAGTACCATTATTAAAGACGTAGAATCCCTGATCAACTGCAATGAACAGGCATGTAATGCATTATACGAGCTTGAAGAGCTACTCAAATCTTTGGATGCCTTCGGATTTTCAAATTACGTTGTCAACCTCGGTATCGCAAGGGGACTGGATTATTACACAGGAACTGTGTTTGAAATATATGTACACGGCCTTGGTGCACAAAAACAGATAAGTGGTGGAGGAACATATAATTTAATAGAAGTGTTTGGCGGAGAAAATGTAGAATCCACAGGGTTCGCATTCGGGTTTGACAGGGTTATGGACGCCCTTAAAAAACAGGAAACACCGATAGAAATTCAAGGATCAGTAAAAGTGTTCGTTGCACCAATAAAAGGTGAATTAAAACTTGAAGCATTTGATATAGCCCAGAAACTCCG
>PMMY01000225.1 GCA_003162655.1 Methanobacterium sp.
TTAATGGCAGTATTATTCTTTGACTTTTTCTTCATTCCACCATATTTAACCTTTAGTGTTGCGGATTTACGTTTCATACCCACTTTTGCTGTGCTATTTATAGTGGGTGTTATAATCAGTTTCCTTGCAGATACAGTAAAAAAACAGGTAGAAAATACAAGGCAGCGAGAGGAATTTATAGCTTCATTATATGATTTCAGTAGGGATTTGTTGGTTTCTCAAAACTTAGACGATTTTTTAAAGAGAATTACAAATTATATATGGGAATTGTTTAATTATGATGTTGTAATGATCTTACCCGATGACAATAACAATCTAAAAGTGGCATCACGTAAAGGCGATAACATTAAGTTTGATGATTATGATCTGGGGGTGTCTAATTGGGTTTTGGAACACGAAAAATCGGCAGGATATGGTACAAGCACATTAGCATCTTCAAAATGGTATTATCTACCATTAAATGCTCATAAATCAAAATTAGGTGTTTTAGCTGTTGCACCATATAAATCAGATATTACCAATGAACAGAAGCACCTTCTTGAAGCATACACAAGTATTGTTTCAGTTGCACTCGCAAATTATCTAAAATAAGTAAATAATTTTCTAAAGAATATTAACAAATTTAAATTGTCTATAAAATAAAGTATATATCACAAGTGTTATATTGTGATTTAGTAGTGAAAAAAAGGTTTTTATGAACCATTAACCCAATATTATTTGAGAAAAAAACATTAAATAAATTAAATTTCCGTATTAATACTTAAAACACCATAAAAAATTAAAAGGGTCGTTATTAATGCAAAGAATCCACACTTTAAGTAGAAGAGAATTAAATACCATAATGCATTTTACAGGAAATGCATGTTTACTACTTGCAGTTGCTATGTTAGTTCCTCTAATAGTTGCAGTTATATACAAAGAGCCACAGTATTTTACTCCATTTATATTTTCAGCCGTTATTAGTGCCGTAATTGGTTTTTCTTTTGTTAAATTATTCAAAGTAGAAATTGAAATGACGCTTAAAGTTGCCATGATTTTTTCAACCATTATTTGGCTGATTGCATCTGCATTGGGCGCTCTGCCCTACTATTTTTCAGGAGAATTATCTTACCTTAATGCTTATTTTGAGGCCATGTCCGGTTTTACAACTACTGGTTTCACTATGTTCCCTCATTTAGACATTCTTCCATATACGATAAACTTCTGGAGAGCTTTTACACAATGGATCGGTGGTTTTGGGATTATCTTCCTTCTTTTAGTAGTTTTAAGATCTACTGGTGTTGATATATCACGTCTTTACCTCGCTGGTGGGGGTAATGAAGAAAAACTTGCACCCAGTATGAAACATTCTACCAGAATCATTGTATATCTTTACCTTTTCTTTACTGCATTAGGTATAATTTTATTCTTGCTTGCAGGTATGCCGTTATTTGATTCTATATTCCAAACATTTGTAACTTTATCCACTGGCGGTTTTGCAATGCACAATACAAATGTTTTATTTTATCACAATGTCTGGATAGAGATAGCTGCCATGATTATCATGATGATTGGTGCTACAAACTTTGCATTGCTTTTTACAGTCCTTAAAGGAGATTGGAAAGAATATTTCAAAGATATTGAGACAAAAGTTGCCTATTCATTAATCATAATCTCTACAGTTCTCGTGACATTTGCGCTTTATAACAATCATGTCTATGGAAACGACTTACTACTTAACTTTAGATTTGCCTTATTCCAGATGGTTTCTGCTATAACTACTACTGGCCTCCAAACAGCATTTTATCCAGATTTACTGTCTAAATGGATTGGTCTTGGTACATTNNACTTGGCAGGTTAAATCATTCATTTTACCGGGTACAGCCGTAATGCCCAAAAAAATCCATCACGTCACCGAATTAAATATTACAGACGATTTATTAAGAATAACAGGGGCATTCGTATTTACCTATTTTGTAATATACATAATAAGCGTGATTATTGTCTTGATATATTATTCTGACATATCTCGGGTCATTTTTGAAGTGGCCTCAGCTTTAAGTAACGTGGGACTTAGTTCAGGCATAATTACACCTAATACTCCTGTAGTTGTTAAATTAGTATTTATTATAGACTTCTGGATGGGTAGACTTGAAATATGGCCCGTTCTACTCCTTATTGCCATAACAATAAACAATATAACTAGAAAAATCCATTAAGGATTATATTTACTAACTAGAAAAAACAATTCAAGGATAGCAAGACTAGCACCAATCGGACTAGCATGGATATTGTATCCACTCAACAGATTTCCTTGAAGNNATTGTGGACTAGTATGTGCTTTAGATACTTAACATAAGTCAATAGTTTGAATAATATCTTTAGAGATTAGGGTTTAGGCTATCAACTACACTGTATAATCACTTGTGACACAATAAACAACAGTTATTTGTATTTTATTAATCCTATTTATAATGAAAAGCCCATTCTAAGTTACTTGGATACATACCCATCAGCTATAAGTTAGTGTATTAAAATCCATGTTGTTGCATCTAACGGTAATGTAATAGGAAAAGCATTGGGAATTACTGGCTACAAGTAACATGAGCTTAGATTACAGATAAACAACATTTTGGTATGTGCTATATTGTTTACCAATTGTAGTTCTTTTTTTCTTTAGCATATTCTCAAATATATTTTTTGCTTCTTCAGGAGTATTGTTTTAGAATTATCCTTTTCATTTTAAATTAATCACCTACTGGTAACATTGATTTCGATTTTATAATTTATATCAATTTGATATTTACAATGATGTAAGAATCAAATATTAAATTTTTTATGTTTGAATAGAAATATTAGAACTGGATTACATATTAAACTGAGGAATGTGAATTATATTGGAGATTATGCCTGTGAGTACTGAAATGAAGTATGATGTGGTGGTGGTCGGTGGACGATTAGCTGGTTCAACTTCGTCTCTTTTTGCATCTAAAGGTGGTTTAGATGTATTAATGATTGAAAAAAGACAAGAAATTGGAACTCCTGTCCAATGTGCTGAAGCTACGACCCATGAAACATTTAATATTCTTGAAATGGAACCTTCTAAAAAATATCTGTGCACAGACATCGAGGGTGTGGCTTTTTACGCTCCCAGTGGTAAGCATTTCCGGGTTAAAGGCAATAATATGTATGGATTCATGGAAGGATATGTCTTAGAAAGAAAAATCTTCGACAAAGAGCTTGCAATAGAATCAGCAAAAGCAGGTACAGACATAATGGTAAAAACTACAGTTAAAGATATTATAAAGAAGGATGGCCATGTTTGTGGTGTTGTTGCAAAGCACCTTGGAAAAACCTACGATATAAAAGCTGATATTGTAATAGCTGCTGATGGTGTTGAATCAAATATAGCAAATAAGGCAGGTCTTAAAACTGTTAATAAAATCCAAGATATAGCTTCCTGTGCCCAATATGAAATGGTTGGCCTTGATATAGATCCTAATTATCTTCAAATACATCATGGAGTTGATATAGCCCCCGGAGGATATTTGTGGATATTTCCCAAGGGTAACGGAGTTGCAAATGTAGGTTTAGGTGTAGTAAACTCAAAGGAAACAGCTTATTATTATCTCACCAAGTACATTAAAAAATTGGATGCAACACCTGTTGAACTTAACATAGGTGGAGTACCACTTTCAGGTCCCATGGAGAAAACTTATTCATCTGGACTTATGGTTGTNNGGAGATGCAGCAGGACAAGTTGATCCAATGAATGGTGCTGGAATACAAAACACTGTAAAATGTGGTAGAATAGCTGGAGAAGTAGCTGTAGAGGCAATTGAAAATGAAGACACATCTTCAAAATATCTTAAAAAATATGAAGATCTCTGGAGATCAGCCATTGGAAAGAATTTAGAAACATCCCTAAAGTACCAGAAACTTTTCCAGAGCCTCAAAGATGAGGATTTTAATGTCCTAGCTGAATTTTTAGAGGATAAAGATATTGAATCAATTTCAAAACTATCCATTCTTAAATTTTTAAAGAATTATCCGCATCTTATAACACTTTTATTCAATGTTTTTTTCCTAAAAAAATAAATACTGCTGTATAAACGATTTAACGGAAATATATTAATTCTAATTCGGAATAGATATTAATTTTATTTTAATTTCAAAGATTAAATTTATTTCATTATAATTACATAGTAATAATAGAAGTTATGGGGGTTGTTGAATTAATATAAATTATTATAAAGATACTCTGATAAAAATTGTTAAGTTGGGAAGGCCTCAGTTTACATTTGGAGTTTTAATGTATTTTTTAATTGGTACTTTGTTTGCTGTTTTATTAAATGCACAATTTGTATGGTCTAAATTTATTTGGGGATTCCTTATCCTATTTACGGCGAATTTGGCTACCCATTATTCTAATGATTATTTTGATTTTGATGTTGATAAATATGGTACTGTTACACCATTTTCTGGTGGTAGTGGGATTTTAGTTAAAAATCCAGAGTTAAGAGAGTTATCAAAAAAATTAGCATACTTTTTTATAGGTTTATCAATTCTAATTGGAGCGGGTTTTACAATTTACTTTTCATATCCAATTTCATTCTTTTTGTTTGTATTGTTTGGAAATGCTTTGGTATGGTTTTATTCTGCTCCTCCCATAAAATTAGCTTATAATGGATTGGGAGAAGTTGGAAATCTATTAAACGGCTTTATAATGCCTGGTGCTGGCTATTTTGTAATGATGGGTACTATAAATCTTCCTTTCATTATTTTCTCTATACCAATTCTGTTTTTACAGTTCATGTTTTCCCTAGGAGTGGAGATTCCTGATCTTGAGGGAGATAAGATGGGTGGTAAAATTACTTGGATTGTTTCTAAAGGTCGAGAATTTGGATTTAAATTAATTGGAGTCTCGGTAGT
Organism: Methanobacterium sp.; assembly: GCA_003162655.1. Taxonomy (GTDB): domain Archaea; phylum Methanobacteriota; class Methanobacteria; order Methanobacteriales; family Methanobacteriaceae; genus Methanobacterium_B. Next base: position 4,912 of record PMMY01000225.1, read on the forward strand.
TCTTGCCACAATTTCATTTTTAATAATTCCATTTACAAATCTATTTCCTCAAATAATAGATTTTCGAGTTCTCGCATTAATTTCACTGATTCCATTAAGCTTAGGTTTATATGCATTTTGGAAAAGACCAGTAGAAAAAATACAAGCTACAAAACTTGCCATACTTAACGTTGGATCTCTCTTCGCTGTTTGGATACTGGTAAACAGTTATTTCATTTATTTAATAAGATAAAATTTATTTCATTTTTTTTAAATTCTAAAAAATATTGGCAATACTTTCGAAAAAAAAATTGTCTAGGAAATGATAGTTGGATATCTATAAATTTAGGGGGTATTCCATGGCTGAGTATAGGTGTACGGTTTGTAACTACGTTTATGATGAGGAAAAGGAGAAGGTTAAATTTGATGATCTACCAGACGATTGGAGATGTCCTGTCTGTAATTCACCTAAAAGTGTGTTTGTCTTATTAGACGTGGAAAAAGAAGAATTATTAATAGAGCACAACGTTTCTGAAATAATAATTGAACAAATGGCTGAATGGGGCGTAAGATATGTATTCGGAATACCAGGTACTTCGGCATTAGGATTGGTAGACGCAGTAAAGAATAATGAAAAAATAACATATTTCCAAGTAAGACACGAACAAACAGCTGCATTTATGGCATCAGCATATGGTAAACTCACCGGACACGTTGCAGCATGTTTAACAGTTGCAGGGCCTGGGGCAACCAACCTTGCAACAGGATTATATGATGCAAAATTAGATCATGCTCCTGTATTAGCTTTAACAGGGCAAGTAGAAAGGCAGAGGATTGGTACGGGTGCGACTCAAGAAATTGATCAGCACCCATTTTTTGAACCCATATGTGTCTTTAACAAAACTGTTATGGCAAAAGAACAAGCCACTAGTCTAGTAACTCAGGGAATAAAACACGCATTAATGGAAAGAGGAGTTTCCCACCTGGGTATACCTAACGATATACAGAAATTACCATATAATACAAAGATAAAAGATTTTGAAGGGAATCTAGCCAATCGTGCAGTATCACAATCACCGAGGCACTTAATAAATGCTGTG
>PMMY01000275.1:0-128 GCA_003162655.1 Methanobacterium sp.
ATTGCGTCAGTAGGGCATATTCTTGCACATGCACCTATATGGTCGCATTTTTCCTCTTCCCAGACAAGCCCCTCTTCAGATGCTGGTTTTGCTGGTCCTAATTCTACTTCAAGTTCTATTGCATCAAC
>PMMY01000275.1:323-5683 GCA_003162655.1 Methanobacterium sp.
ACCTTCAACACCTATAACTTCGACTGGGCATATGTCAACACATTTCTGACACATTACACAGTATCCTTCTAGTGGTACTTTGCTCATCTTACCTTCATCAAGTTTCAGTACCTGTGGCGGACAAATTTCCACACAGTCTCCGCATTCATCACATAGTGCTGGGTTGTAGGTTACTCGAGCTTGTGTAACACCGCTCTCATCAATTGAAAGTTCTTCTGTTTTCAATGCACCTCTGGGGCATATGTCCACACATTTGGGTGCGCCTCCACAGACGTCACAGTAGATCACATCTTCCGGTGACACTTCTATGGCTGCTGTAGGACATGCACCCTGGCATGCGCCGCATCTGATGCAGTCTTCCTTGTTGACTACTATCATTTTTTCACCTTGCGGGTTAGACCTTGTTTATGAGGTGTCCCTCACTGTCGTATACTTCAACTGTTGCGAGTTTCATATTTGTGTCGATACTGTGAGTTGCGCAGGATAGACATGGGTCGTATGCCCTTATTACCATTTCCATTAAGTTGAATATCTTGTCGTCTACTTCAACACCAGGTTTGATGTAGTCTTTAGCAACTTTCTGAATACCCATTTCCATGGCAGGGTTGTTCTGGATTGTAGCAACTATTATGTTTGCTTTGGTAACTAATCCATTTTCATCTGTCTGGTAGTGGTGAGTCAAGGTTCCTCTTGCTGCTTCAACTATTCCTACACCTTCACCGGCCTGTCTTTCGATTGGACCTGGGAATTTCTCTCCAGATANNTGTGCATATCCAAAGGTGTCTTTGAATTCTTTGAAGTGTTCTTGGGCTATTGGTGATGGCATTTTATCAGCTACGTTAAGCCTTGATAGAGGAGCTACCCTGTAAATTCCTTCTGGATAACCTAAGTCCTTTATGTAAGGGAACTTAAGCCAGGAGTATGGTTTGACTTTTTCAGCCATGTGGTCCAGGTAGTCTTCGCTTCCAAATTCAGCGTATATTTTACCTTCCTTGTCCTTCATCCTCACGTCACCGTTGTAAACATCCCATACGCCTTTGTTAACCAGACCTGTGTGATAAGTTTCTACGTATCCCAGTGTCTTCACGAGGTCTAGATTTTCAACGAATATTGGTTTTGCAAGTTCTAATGTTGCCTGTGCTAGTTCAACGTTTCTTTGAGCCTTTTTCAGAAGATCTTTCTGGGTTTCAGCGTCAAGTTCTGTTGAAATACCACCTGGAGTAGATGATGTTGGGTGTATTGCCCTTCCACCTGTTGCTTTGACTATGTCTAAAGCGTTTTTCCTGAGTTCTATAGCCTGGAGAGCAACGTCAGGTGCGTCTTTAATGATCTGGAAGACGTTCCTTGTTTTACGGTCTTTTCCTGCTATGAAATCCGGTGCTGCCAGGAAGTAGAAGTGGAGTGCGTGTGAGTGCATGTAAGAACCCCAGTTCATTAACTCCCTCATTTTGTAGGCAGTTGGTAAGATTTCATCGTCTTTAAATCCGTAGCACTGATCTGATGCTTTTGCAGCGGCTAAGTGATGTTGTACATCACATATACCACAGATCCTTGGTACTATTCTGGGAACCTCTTCAACTGGTCTTCCCTGGAGGAACTTTTCAAATCCACGGAATTCCATAACATGAAGTCTGGTTTCCTCAACATTTCCTTTATCATCGAGATGGACTGTAATTTTTGCGTGACCTTCAATCCTAGTCACAGGTTCCATTGTTAATTTAACCATTTATTTTCCCTCCTTTTGCATTTTCATTGGTATCAATGCAGCTGGGAGTGTGTAAGTGTAGAATGTACCTACTATATCATCTAACTGGTCAGCAACTTCTTCGGGGTCAACAGTTTTATCGTGTTCTACACCGAAGTCTGATCCTATTGCACTTATCATTTTTGCGCCTTGGTCAGTTACTTTGGGTGTTGGTCCGTAGCATCCTCTGCACTGTATGCCTATTGTGGGACATTCTGCTCCGCAGAGTGATATTGTTGATGGACCCATGCATATAAGGCCTTGTGGTACTAGACACATTTCTTCTTCCGGTCTTCCTAGTTCGAACTGCCTTATGATTTTGTCCATAGCCATTCCTTCAGGTGGTTTTTCTCTTGGACAAACCTCACAGAGGTTAGTTGTTGGTAAGCTTACTGGTTTGCCAGTTAAAAGGCCAACAAGTACTTCTGCAAGAATATCAGATTTTGTTGGACATCCCGGTAAGGAAAGATCCACCTTTATTGCTTCTGAAAGTGGCCTTACCCTGCTTTCAAGGTGTGGTACATCTTCAGATGGTATTATACCCTCTTCGTTGTAGGTACTTGCTGAGTTGACGTAAGCTTCCTGTGTAAGTTCGTCAACTGTGTGTAAATTTCCGAGTCCGGGTATTCCTCCGTATACAGCGCAAACACCGTATGCTATGACGAGTTTTGCTTTTTTCCTTAGCATTTCGGCTAGTTCACGGTTTTCTTCGTTACGAATTCCACCTTCTATTATAATAACGTCCAGATCATCTGGAACTTCATCGTACTTAACGTCCATGAGAACAGGGCTGAATTCGAAGTCTGCTAGTCCCATCACATCTATTATTGCTTCATGTATATCTGCAATGGACAGGTGACAACCGGAACATCCAGCCAACCACATGGTCGCTATCTTAGCTTTTTCTGCCATATTATTTCACTCCTCCGCTTATGCTTCAACTGATAGTTGTTCCTTGAGTGGGGACTTACCCAGTCCTTTTATACGGGTTACCATCATATCAACGGTATTCGCGAATTTTTCTCCTTCTGATGCAGATATCCAGTCGTGGTAGATTCTTTCCCTTCCAATTCCTAGGTCATCTGCTAATTTGTAGATTAATCTCATTCTCCTATCTAATTTGTAGTTTCCTGCGTCGTAGTGACAGTCACCGTGGTGACATCCTGCTACAATTACACCATCTGCTCCCTCACGGAATGCTTTAAAAACAAACTGTGGTTCTATACGTCCAGAGCACATAACTCTTATTACACGTACGTTTGGAGGATATTGCATCCTTGCAGTACCAGCGGTGTCAGCTCCCCCGTAGGAGCACCAGTTACAACAAAACATAACGATCTTCACATCATCCTCAGCCATAGAGTTTCCTCCTGATTTATCAATGTACCATCAACTTCACCATATTCCGGTGACTTATTAATGTACATTATATGGATAGCAAAATAGTTATTATAAAGGTTACTCAAAGAACAATTCCGAAAAGCATATATATTAGAATATTAATCGATTTGTTTTCATTACTTCCAAGATCAGATATGAAATGTTCTAATTATATAATCTGGNNAAAATTAGGTATCTTAAAATTAGATTAAAAGTTAACAATGTTAATTTTATGGGATATTAAACATTATTAAATAAAACAAAATACAGAAAAAGTGTTTGAGTGAAAGGAATTAAAAATAAAAAGTTGGTGGTTAGACTGCTGCTTGAAATAACAGATCTGGCTGTAGAAGTCAATGGAAAAGAAATATTAAAGGATATAGATTTATATATAGACAAAGGCGAGACACATGTTCTTCTAGGACCTAATGGAAGTGGAAAAAGTACTCTTTTCATGGCAATGCTTGGTTTCCCNNATGACAACCACCGAAAGGGTTGAACTCGGTCTTGGTGTGAGTTTCCAGAACCCACCTGCAATAAGGGGAGTTAAACTTAAAGACTTGCTTAATATAGAAAGCAGTAAGAAAGGGGCTAAACCCGCATCAGAGGAGCTTGATCCTGAAACAATTGCATTGGCTGAAAAACTTAATTTCAGTGACCAGTTCCTGGAAAGAGACGTGAACCTAGGATTCTCAGGGGGAGAAGTTAAAAGATCTGAGATCCTCCAGCTATTAGCACAAGAACCAGACTTCATAATGTTCGATGAACCAGATTCTGGAGTGGACATTGAAAATGTGGAGCTCTTGGCAGAAGAAATAAACGTACTATTGGACAAAGACAAGAAACCAGGACTTCGTGAAAAATCAGGTTTACTCATAACCCATTTGGGCTACATTCTAAATTTTGTAGGTGCAAATACTGCACACGTTCTAATGGATGGGAGAATAGCTTGTTCTGGTGATCCAAATGAAATATTAGAAGATATTAGGAAGGAAGGATTTAAAGGGTGTGTGGAATGTTGCGGAATACACTAGAACGTGCTGAGAAAGCTAAAAAGAAAAAAGCAGCCCTTGGAGAAGACGTTGACATAGAAAAGTTCGAAGGGGAAGAAGCAGGAGAACATGAAGAGATTGAATCATTGCAAGAATTACCGGATAAATATCAGAAATCCCTTCTTAAAGTTGGGGTAGACCCTTCAGAAGCAGGAAGAGCAGGTTCATTTTTACAGATAGACCAGTCCAAAGTGTGCAGTAACTGTCAATCTGAAGCCATAGAACTAATGGGTCTTCCACAGGCATTAGAAAAATACGACTGGGTTAAAGATTATATGTGGAATGCTGTACCAGTAGATACTGATAAATACACCGCAAAAACTGCCCTTGGAGAACCAGGAGGATATTTCATAAGATCTCTTCCAGGTACCAAGGAAGTGTTCCCTATCCAGGCTTGTATGTTCATAGGAGATGAAAAAGTAGCCCAAACAGCTCATAATATAATTATTGCTGAGGAAAATTCTGAACTACACATTATAACAGGTTGTTCAACAGGAAGTGATGTACAGTCAGCCATGCATGTCGGAGTTTCAGAGTTTTACCTGAAAAAGGGTGCTAAAATAACCTTCACTATGGTACACAACTGGGCAGAGCAGGTAGAAGTTAGACCAAGAACAGGTGTTATACTAGACAACGACACAACATACATCAGTAACTATATACTGACCAGTCCAGTGAATACAATACAAACATATCCAACAGCATACTGTCAGGGAGAAAATTCCAAAGTAGTTTTCCAATCAATATTAGGTGGCCAGAAGGATTCTGTACTTGATGCAGGTTCAAGAGCTATACTAACCGGGAAAAACTCCAGTGCTGAAATGATTACACGTGCAGTGTCCAAGGATGAGTCCCAAATATATACTAGAGGCCATCTTGCNNAGCTAGAAGGAAGTTCAACCGATCTTGAACTATCACACGAGGCAGCCGTAGGCAAAATTGCCGAGGAAGAAGTCCTATACCTGATGTCTAGGGGACTAACAGAGGATGAAGCAGCCTCCATGATAGTGAAGGGATTCTTAAGCATGGATATAGCCGGATTACCCCCAGAATTAGCTGCTGAAACCAAGAGAATGATAGATATGAGCATTCAGGGAATGTAAAGAGTATATTTAGCAAAAAAATTGGAGATTTATTTGATAAATTCTCCTAATTATTTTATTTTTTATATTGGAAATGGAAAA
>PMMY01000086.1 GCA_003162655.1 Methanobacterium sp.
TGTTGTTTAAAAAACTAAACCTGTGGAAATTTTCAATATAAAGGAATACACCACACATTATAATACAATAATATCTGACAAACTTTGATGGGGTGGCAAAGCAAGTAACGTTTTGTATTCAAGACGTTTACAATATACAATAAATAAAAGGCATAAATATTTTTTGCTTTTCTGTGATATCTAATGACCAAAGGCGTATAATTAGGTATTAACAAAGTTAATTCATTATCAAAATGACTGTTTTGGGAGAAATAGAAGAAAGAAATAAGGTAATCCAGGTAATAATGCAGAATATGGGCATTATTCATAAGGTGGCCAATATGTTTTGTAAAAGCAGGGAGGATAAAGATGATCTGATACAGGAAATAATGACACAGTTATGGAGCTCATTTGAAAAATATGATGACGCTTACAAACTTGGAACCTGGATGTACAGAGTATCATTAAACATTGCAATTTCCTTTTACAGGAAAAAACAAACACAGGAACAATATTTTATGCCATTAGATGAAAAACTGGATATAATATCCAATGATGAAAATGAAAATGAAGTTGAGACAAATAATCTTGAACTTCTGGAAAAATTTATCGGCAACCTAAAGGAGTTTGACAAAGCATTGATGCTGCTTTACCTGGAAAAGAAAAGTCACCAGGAGATTTCTGAGATACTTGGGATAACAACCAGTAATATATCAACAAAAATAGCCCGGATAAAAGAGGGGCTTAAACAACAATTTTCAAATTTAAAAAGCAAGTAAAATGGAAGATAAAATACTATCAGAATTATTAAATGAATATGACAGGAAGATATCGGAGTCATTACCTGTTAATACTCAATTGCTGAGTGAATTAAAAACAAAAAAATCATACTCTCAGCTGAAAAAACTACGTCGTAACAGGCTGATTGAACTTGCTATATCCTCGGTTCTTAGTTTGTTTTTGTTTGGCTACACTTACTATAGCTGGAATCTACATGCTATCGGATGGGTAATATCATGTGTTATTATACTGAGCTTTTCCTTATTTGCTGTATCAAGTTGTATAAGACAACTAATATTAATTTCAAAATTCAGTTTGAACCAGCCTGTTATTGAGAATCAGAAAATTCTGTCCCGCCTTCAGATCTATAATATAATGCATTTACGTATGGCAATTCTTCAAATCCCTTTTTATGTGAATTATATAACTATATTTTCCAGGATGTTTTTCGCTTATGATTTCTGGGTACATACCGGCCCCATCTTTGCTTTAGCAAATGTGATTTTTGGTTTTCTGCTATTCCCGTTTATATGGTGGGTTTTCAAAAAAATATCATATAAAAATATGAATATACCCTGGGTGAAATATCTCATAGAACATGCCGGCGGAAAAACAATCGTCAGGGCAATGGAGTTCCTTAATGAAATAGATGTCTATGAAAATGAATCTGATGTGCCTGAATCTCAGTCAGATAAAAAGAATAGTTAACTAAATTCCGGTCTTACCGGGCAACAATGATCTTTAATAATTAATCTTCTAACCATAAAAACATATTATGTTAAAAAATCTTTTTAAAACCGCTGTCAGGCACATGCTTAAGCATTCTGGATATAGTATACTGAACATACTTGGACTTACTCTTGGAATTTCCAGCGCCCTGTTTCTTATAATTTATGTTGCTGATGAACTCAGTTACGACCGGTATCATGAAAATGCAGACCGGATATACAGGGTATCCACAAATATTAAGGAACCTGATGATAAGTTTACCTGGATTATGGCNNCCAAGGGCATTGTTTAAATATGAAGATAAAGAGTTCAATGAGGAGAAATTCTACTATGCAGATTCTACTCTTTTCGATATATTTACTTACAAGGTGCTGAAAGGTGAAGTAAAATCCGCACTTCTCAATCCGAAGAAAATAATTCTTACAGAAAAAATCGCCAATCAGTATTTCGGCAAGAGCGACCCAATCGGAAAAACGCTTACTACAGGCACTGATGCCTATGAAATTACAGGAGTAATTGAAAACTGTCCAACCAATTCTCATTTTCGGTTTGATGCAATTGCATCAAGAAATAATCTGCCAAAACAGCTTGGAAGCTGGGGTAATTTCGGGGTTTATACATATCTCTTGTTTCCTAAAGGCACAAATATTAAGGCATTTGAAACAAAGATGCAGGAGATGTACACAACCTACATGAAACCGATTTTTGGCCCGATGAATATGACAATGAACTATATTCTTGAACCTATAACCAAAATACATCTCTATTCGACAAATGCCGGAGAACCTGAACCAACAGGCAGTATAACATATGTTTACATATTTGGTATCGTTGCAATTTTCCTTGTGCTTATTGCTGCAATGAATTATATGAATCTTTCAACTGCCCGTTCAGCCAAAAGAGCACGCGAAGTCGGGTTGCGAAAAGTTGTCGGATCGAGACGAACACCGCTCATTTTACAATTTCTGTCTGAATCAGTCCTGCTTACTATAATATCTCTGATATTCAGTTTAATAATACTGGTGGTTCTGATGCCGAATTTCAATCTTCTTGCCGGCAAAGCCTATGATCTTCATGCTATTTACAGTCCTGTTGTCATCTTAAGCATTATTGCTGTAATATTTATTGTTGGAATTATCGGGGGCAGTTATCCTGCTTTTTATCTGTCGCGATTCAGCCCTGTTACAGTGCTCAAAGGGTCAATTACAAAGGGCTCAGGCGGCGCAATGTTTCGCAAAATACTTGTTGTTATACAGTTTACGGTTTCAGTTATAATGATTGTATGTACTCTGGTGGTATTCAGGCAGTTAAAATATCTTAAGTCGATGGACCAGGGATTTGACCAGAAAAACGTGATTGGCCTGCAATTGAATAATCAGGCAATGATAAAAAAATATCCGCTTATCAAACAAGTACTGCTTGAAAATCGAAATATTAAGTATGTAACTTCCACCAATACGGCTATGGGAGAAGGGTCAGGAAANNGCACAGAAAGGGATTAACTTTACCGTGGTAGATCATGATTTTGTTAAGACCCTGGGAATAACAATTGTTAAAGGCCGCGATTTTTCAAGAGATATGCCATCAGACACTCTTAACGCGGTTATTGTAAATGAGACCTTCGTTAGACGTATGGGATGGACAGAGCCTATAGGAAAAAAAGTGGAAGCCGGAGATGCAAACACA
>PMMY01000202.1 GCA_003162655.1 Methanobacterium sp.
AATTTACTTTAGTTTCTAATAACAGTGCAAACTTTTTTCCAACGTTCTGTTTTGCCAGTATCATCGTAAAGAGTGATTAGTATAATATAAATCCCGGTTTTGACAACGGAACCATCATCCGCTGATCCATCCCATATAATTGACGCTTCGGCCCCGGCAAGCAGATTTGCTGCTATTTTTTTCACATAATTTCCTGCCTCATCAAAGACCATCACAGAANNTGTTGCTGAATGCCAGCTTGCTGCTTCTCCCGACTTACCATCAGGACTTATTTTTTCAAGCGCAACACCTTCATGGGATGAAAGAAGTGAATAATGCATGTCGTCATCATACAACATTTCATCTATCAGGTCCAGTTCCCTGTTGTATAACACCAGATGCCCTTTATCATCAGACATCGATGGAAGTGAAGAAGCTTCAAAAAGATGATCTGGGTTTGTAGAAAAATATCGTTCTGAAATTTTTTTTGTGTCAGTTGTAATCGCATAATAATCACCTGGTAATATACATCTTTGATTATCAGATACGGTAACTGCGCCTGATTTATCACCGGAGTANNTGAAGCATCTATGACTTTCTCCGAACAGTTATACAATTCCAGATAATCCTGATCTCCCGGCAAAGGATTGAAAAGGACTTCATTAAAAAGGATATCTCCGGGTCCTGCAGGCTCAGACAGGCCAAATTTAAAATCGGTTTTTTGAATCGGGTTCCCGGCAAAATCATGAATGTCCGATGAAATACCAAGTTGATAAAGTTCTGTTTTCTGAAGAGGGCCGGCCAGTTTAACTGAGAATTCACGGAAAAGAGGGTCTGTTGCATAAAGGTCAGTTATTACTTTCCCTCCGATTGTAATGCTTTTCATTTTATCGGTAAGATTGAATACAGGTTCTGAAAACNNATTCCATAAAATGATTTATCGGGATTATCTCCCGAGACTGAATTGACAGTACCCGGAGTCCCTCCCTTTTTTGATACGGATGCTGTCCAGTTATCCTTGTCGTAAAATGGAAATCCTGTATCTATCATTTCAAGCGCGCATCCCCCATTTGCTTTCAGATCATCTCTGTACCACCCGGAAGAGTATTCAACACCATGAATAAGAGTGCCGGTACTATCAGATATATACACAATCCTTCCACCATCTGTGAGGGAAGGAAATTGTTTCATTCCTATAACTCTTCCGAAATTTTTGAAAAGCAAAGTATCCTGTGATGCACACAGTATTATAATGCCTGAGGGGGAGATTAATGTTTCGGGGAAAAGTGTATACTGAGCTGTGGTTGAGAGTTTCCAGTCTTTAAGATTGAAAGAGNNCTGTTGGTTATTTCAATATATTCTTTATCTGGCAACCAGACTACAGGCGACGGGTCGGCCATGATCTCAGATATTATTACATCTCCAGTCTCTGCCCATACAGGAGTAAAGTCAATCTTAATATTTTGAGAACAATTTCCTGAAACATCACATAATTTATTGATATAAAGACTATTTTGAGATCGATTAATCAGCTCATTATTAAATTCAAGAAGGTAAGTCAGGTTACTCTTNNTGACAGGCGCTTCATTATCTTCGTAAAATGTCCCTTCAATGTTTACATCATCCAACCAGAGAAGCCTGTCACGGGTTGAAGAGTATCTGTAATATACTCCAAACCAATCCTGACTGAAGAGTTCGTTGTCAGTACCGGAGGCAGTCCCAATAAGATTTCCAGTTATGCTGCTGACTGTAACGGTCCAATTTCCCTCCGGTGATCTTTCAACCAATATTTTTACTGCACTTGTTATTCCTATATCTGTCTGCCAGTCTATCCTGCAATTTATTACAGAGGTAAGCAGATTGCCTTTAACTTTCCAGAGACGAAGAGTGTCATCTGATCCTGTAAGGTTAACACCCAGAGCATATCCGTTTGTTTCACCATCTGCTGACATGCTTTCCGGACCGGTATCGGACATCAGGAAAACCGACCAGTTGTTCAGTGAAGAAGGGTCGTATCCATACCTGATAAGAAATGACCAGGAGGTAATGCCCTCAGAAGGATGCAGGTTTGTAACCCTGATCCCGATCCGGTCAATTCCGGCATCAGGATTATCAAATATATGATGTAAAGAATATTTTCCTGAAATACTTGCTGATGTGTCGGCATTCCAGCGCTCCCCGGTACCTTGTACCCAGTTGACAAGACTTCCTGATTCGAAGTTTTCGACGATTTGGCCAAATGCCGGCAAAGGCATTAATAAAGCCANNACAATGATGAAAGTGCTTGAGGAGAGAAACTTCCCGGTAACACAAATGCTGCCTGCTGCTTCAGAAAAGTCGGTTGGTAAAGAGTTTATTTTTAAAGGCAAGACTGTCAGGGTAGTAAGCGTTATGGAAGCTGTAGAAGCAAAACCTGAATTTGCCGTATTCTCAGCCGGGGCATCAACGTCAAAGGAATGGGCTCCGGTATTTGCAAAAAACGGAACTGTAGTAATTGATAACTCATCATACTGGCGAATGGATAAGAATGTTCCGCTTATTGTTCCGGAAATCAACAGTCATGTGATTAAAAAAGGCGACAGGATAATTGCCAATCCAAACTGCTCGACAATTCAGATGGTAATGGCTCTTGCCCCTCTTCACAGAAAATTTAAGATCAAAAGACTGGTTGTTGCAACATATCAGTCGGTTACAGGCACAGGTGTTAAAGCTGTTGCACAGATGGAGAANNTTGATGAAACACGTAAAATACTTGAAGATCAGACAATCGGGGTAACTGCTACAGTTGTCAGGATCCCTGTAGTGGGCGGACATTCAGAAGCAGTAAACATTGAGTTTGAAAAGGATTTCAATATTGAAGATGTAATAAAATTATTAAATCAGTTTCCGGGGGTTATAGTTTACGATAATCCTGCTGAGAACAAATATCCTATGCCTATTCTTGCGCATAACAGGGATGAGGTTTTTGTAGGAAGGATCAGAAGGGA
>PMMY01000080.1 GCA_003162655.1 Methanobacterium sp.
TGATCACATAATAGAAAAAAAATTTTTATCAGAGGATGGAAGAATTCATCATGGCAAAAAAATTGATGAAAAGGATAATTTTACGGTTATAGAGTGTGAATATTGTGGTTTTACACATGTAATCCCCATTCCAGAACAAGAAGAATTAGAAAAACTTTATGAAGATGAATATTATTCTTCAGAAAAACCATTATGTTTCAAACAAACGGAAGAAGATAGAGGTTGGTGGGAACTTCATTATAATATTTACTATGAGTTAATAGAAAAAAATCTAGATTCAAATTCAAAAAAATTATTAGATATAGGTTCTGGTCCTGGACTTTTCCTGAAAGTAGGTAAGAAACGAGGGTGGAATGTAACGGGGTTTGAACCTTCTATACGAGCTTATCAATATTCAAAAAAATTTGGATTAAATGTTATAAACGATTTTTTTGATGTTAAAACGGCATTGGAAGATGGAAAATTTGACGTTGTTTCAATGTTCAATGTTATAGANNACGTTGAAAGATGGAGAATTTGATTTTGTTTCGATGTTCAACGTTATAGAACATTTAGCGGATCCCAAAAGTATAATCAAAGATGTTAAATCTGCGTTGAAAGAACGGGGTTTATTTTGTATTATAGCTCCTAATGATTACAATTCCCTTCAAAATACTTTAAAGAAAAATTTAAATGTTGACTCTTATTGGTTAGACCCCCCTGAGCATCTTAACTATTTCAACTTTCATTCTATGAGTAAACTTTTGGAAGAGTTAGATTTTGAAGTGATAAATTCCTTAGCCACGTTCCCGATGGAATTTTTTATTTTAAACGGAAAAAATTATCTTAATAATGAAATTTTAGGGCATAAATGTCATGTTATAAGGAAAAATTTCGAAATGAATCTGGCAAAAAATGATAANNAAATGATAAAAACCTCCTATACAACTTCTTCAGTTTTTTAGCTGAAAATGAGATAGGAAGAGAATTTGTGATATTAGCTAGGCTTAAATAGAAATAAGACAATGATAATTTATTCCGGGGAGATAATACACATGGATTGTTTTTTTAATAAATATTTTCAAGCTTTGATAGTTCAACTCTCTATTAACAGTTTTAAAGAAATTTTTTAAAATATATAATTTTTTTTAGCATATTTATATTAGAATAAAGATACAAATAATCTATTACAACTTATTACAGTCTAAATCAAATCAATTTTTTTTGGATTCATAGATTAAAAGAAGGTTAAAAAATGAATAAAAACATTGACGTGATGCTAATAAATCCTTACGATGAAAATGCAGTGAAAAATGCTCTTGGTTTCATAACACCTCCTTTAAATCTCATGTATCTAGCTTCATCTCTTGAGGAAAAATCTTACTCTGTAAAAATTATAGACGATGATCTACTTCAAAAGGGCTATGAAAATGTTTCTAAACAAGCTGAAAAATTAAATCCGCAGTTAGTAGGTGTAACTGCTACTACATCTACCATTAAAAGTGCCTTGAAATACTTGGAACTGATCAAAAACATTCTACCAGAATCATTAACCGTGATAGGGGGCCCCCATACCACTTTCATGCCATATGAAACCTTAAAAAATTCTGATAATTTGGATGTGGTGGTAATTGGCGAAGGCGAGGAAACAATGGTGGATTTAGCAGACCATGCAACTCAAAATATTGAAGATATAAATGATGTTAATGGGATAGTATACAGGGATTTGAAGGATGGTAATTTAAGAACTACAGAAAAACGGCCATTAATAAAGGATCTTGATAAATTACCTTTTCCAGCAAGACATTTGGTTCCATTTGATTCGTANNGGAGTCCAGGAAACGTTGTAGATGAAATCGAGGAATTAATAGATACTTACCATATCAATGATATAGGTTTTATGGACGACACATTCATGCTCAATAAGAAAAGGGCAAGTGACATCGCAGATGAAATCAAAGCCAGAGATTTAGATCTAACATTTGTAGCATCATCCCGGGTTGATAGGGTAGATAAGAGCCTGCTCGAAAATCTAAAAAGCTCTGGATTAAAAACAATTTATTATGGTGTAGAATCTGGATCCCAGCGCATTTTGGACCTCATGAAAAAAGGTATTACTCTTAAAAATGTTGAAGATGCAGTTAAAATGGCAAAAGATGTTAATCTAGAGGTTTTAACATCTTTCATTTTAGGATATCCTGGTGAAACAGAAGAAGATATGAACACGACCATAGATTTCTCAACTAAACTTGACTCAGACTACTGTCAATATTCAATTTTAACTCCATTCCCAGGTACACCGATCTATAAAGATCTAATTGAAAAAAATTTAATAGACAATGAAGATTGGGATAGATACACAGTACTAAAACCAATTTTGAAATACAATGAATTGGGTTTAAACAAGAAGTTGGTGGAAAGAAAACTTGCCACTGCTTATTTGAAATTTTATGCACGACCAAAATATCTTTTAAAACATCGTCATATGATTAAAGTCATGTTACAAACTGTATTTAGGAGTTTTATTATTCCAAAACTCACTGGGGGTACTGGTAAAGGTTGGT
>PMMY01000233.1 GCA_003162655.1 Methanobacterium sp.
GCAGACAGTTCAGTTAAAAATGGAAAATGGGAAAAGAGCAGATTCATGGGTATAGAACTTAACGGCAAAATTCTTGGCGTAATTGGTATGGGAAGAATTGGAAGTCAGGTAGTAACCCGTTCAAAGGCATTTGGAATGGAAACAATTGTATATGATCCTTACATAACCGAAAAAACAGCTTCAGAGTTAGGGGTAACTGTAGTTGACTTTGAAACCCTTATTAAAAAATCTGATGTAATGACCATCCACGTTCCCCTGACATCTGAAACTAAATATCTAATAGGTAAAGAACAGCTTGAAATGATGAAAGAGAACGCGTTTCTAGTAAACTGTGCCCGGGGAGGTATCATTAAGGAG
This sequence comes from Methanobacterium sp., assembly GCA_003162655.1. Lineage (GTDB taxonomy): Archaea > Methanobacteriota > Methanobacteria > Methanobacteriales > Methanobacteriaceae > Methanobacterium_B. The sequence goes on from PMMY01000233.1 coordinate 358, forward strand.
GATGATCTTTACGAAGCACTTTCAACCGGTAAAATACGAGGAGCTGGGCTTGATGTTTTTGAAAATGAACCTCCAGAAAACAGTCCACTTCTGGAACTTGATAATGTGGTATTGACTCCACATATTGCTGCATCAACATCAGAAGCACAAAGAGACGCAGCAATTATCGTTGCAAATGAGATAAAAAAGGTTTTTAAAGGGCAATCTCCAAAGAATGTAATTAACATGCCTGTACTCGACCCTGAAACGTTTAGTACAATAAAACCATACTTCGAACTAATAGAAAAAATTGGAAAATTCATGATACAGACAGCCAAGGGCAATATCAATGAAATAAATGTTACATACTGTGGTGATCTTTCAGAATTTACGAAACATGATATTTTAACACGTATGATACTTCAAGAAGTTTTAAATCCAATATTAACCGAGCCAGTCAACTTAGTGAATGCTACATCTGTAGCTGAAAACAGGGGAATAATAGTTACAGAAGGAAAGAGATGTGATGCTAAGGGTTACAAAAGCCTTATAAAAGTTGAAATGAAGTCTGACAATAATGATGTGAGTTTAGAAGGTATATTCTCTCAGAAACCGAAGATAGTGAACATCAATGGATACAAAGTTGATGTTGAAACAGAGGGAACAATGCTCATATGCAAGTACGGGGATAAACCGGGAATAATTGGTGCTATAGGTACAAAAATTGGAGAACACGGTATTAACATAGCTAAGATGCAGGTAGGAAGGAAAAAACTTGGTGGAGAAGCCGTTATGGTACTTAAAGTAGACCAACATGTACCGGAGTTTGTTATATTGGACATTAAAAAGCTTGAAGACGTCCACGATGCAGTGGCAGTTAATCTTTAGGTTTATTTCTATTTTTTTTAACTATTTAATTTCAGAAAAATAAAATGTTTATTTATACTATGGTATAATCTACTAATTCTCCAAAACTATTGTAAGCACGTATACTATCGTTGTTGTAGGGTTGTGCAATGATAATATGGAAATAACCTCTTTTTGCAAAGAACTGCAGATCTGCCCCAGAAGGTTCTGCACTGTAACCAGGATGGCTGTGAACAGAACCCACGGCATCTGATAACATCGGCATCATGAAAATTTCCATAACAGCACCTGATTCAGAAGCAGCCCCTGGAAGGAAGATAAGCCCATCTATTTTTAAAATACTTTTTTCAACTTTTCCTTGAAGCATAGCACTGAATTCCATTGGATAAGACTCTTTTGCAATGTCCTCTATTTCCTCAACTAACTCATGATCAATATGTATTTCTGTAAATTTCTTCTTTCCAAGTCCGAACATTTTAAGGGTCCTTTGATTTTTTAATATAACTTTTAATGATGACAAAAAAATACAATTGAAGATGAAAATATGATAGANNATGTATTATATTTGAATTATGGAGTATTGTGGAAAAACTTCTCATCAAATAAAGGCAGCTCCCAATCTTTGTAAATTCTTAAACGATTTGAAATAACATTTTCTTTATTTATAGGATTGTAGCCTTTAATTGAGACATTTTTTCTATATAACCCAACACCCCTTCTCTGCCATGAAGGAACTTCTGTCATATTTAATCCTCTTTCAAACAGAATTTCGTGCAGTTCGCTGCTTTTCTTTTTATCTAAAATTTCAACAGCACGTGATTTACCAAACTCTTCCCGTAGTTTCCAGTAACTATATCCATTCAGGCAATTCCTCCAAGCTTCATTCTGTCTATTTTTAAAGTATTCAACCACTCCAAAGTCTGAAAGAGGGATCACTCTGGAATCGAATGAAACAGGTTTTAAATTAAGCGGATCAACTTTAGAAAAATATTTGGAATATTTCAGTATATTTTTTGTGAATGAACCAGCTATGAAACTAGCAAATACTGAATCTAATTTTTCAACACGTCCATTAAAGGGTATTTCAGACATCAGTATGTTGATTTCATCAGAGAAAGTGAAAATAAAATGAGGATTGAATTCCATAAAAAACTCTGCACACGTATCAATCATCAAATTCGCAAAGTTTTCATCGTAAGGTCTTTCAAGTTCAAGTTCATCAGATAAACTGGAAAAATTTCTTCCGTCTGCCCTTATAACAATTTTTGAACCACATGGTACCTTTAAATATGAAAATATCTCGCATTCCTTCATGTTTAAACCATTTTAAAATCAATTTTTTTTATAATTATATCAAAATTATAGTGTTAGGGACATAAATAAATTCAGAGTAAATCAAAATTAGTTAGATGATTAGTTTATTTTGAAGAATAACCAGATCATGTCCCTATTCTTAAAGTTTCATTCAAACTTTTTAATAGTTTAATAGCAGAATAAGCGGCCATAACACTTGTTTTGGGGTTTATAGAGCATCTAATATTTTGAGTTATAGTAGTGATCTCCCCGAAATCCCCAACAACATGTACCTCATGCATATTCCTGTCAACCGTAGGATCTGCTATTATTTTAACATCAATTTCCCTTCCACAAGCAAGACTAAGGGCTGCTGCAACATTTATATTCATTGGAAACTTCAAAACAGCATCTCCAGCTTTTCCTTCGTAGAGTATAGTCTCCTCATCAGCTGAAACACCAAGAGAACGGGGAGGTTTACGGGTTATTAGCGTTGCGCTTTCAATTTTACCAATTGAAGCAGCTTTGATCCCATCAATTCCAACTATTGCTCCGGATGGTGCATAAATTTTCGCATTGTTTTTGAATGCAATATTTTTTAGTTCCTCTCTGAGTTT
>PMMY01000138.1 GCA_003162655.1 Methanobacterium sp.
AATTGTGACCCATTCCAAATGGGCCTTCAGGAGACTTCAGATCTTCCAGTATATCATGGACAATTTTACCACTAACATAAACTCCTGAACCATCAGGACCTCTATGCTTGATGGTATTGAGCATTTTTATTAGATCATTACCAACATTTTGATCCTTGTTTACTACGTTTATGCCTGCTATTCCACACATACTAGATTCCTAAATTAAGGTTATTGAAATTTTTTTATATTAGATAAAAGAGCTGGAATTGGATAAATAAATTAGTTTGAGAATGTATATGGAGATTAATTATGGTTCTACATTGGGGTCTGCATGCGAACCCATACAAGCATCGCAGTTAACCGATATATTGTCTTTTTCCTTGTGCAGCTGACAAACAACATCTTCTGTTTTTATTTTTCTGCATAAGTCACATATTCTTTTTATGATACCGCTTTGATTGAGCTTTCCATCTTTAAGATCGATGGCAAATTCTCTTATTAACTCTTGTATATCATCGTTGAACTTAATTCCGTGGCCTCTTTTATCACTTATGTACTGTGATACTGCAGGTTGTGTTATATCAAGTAATTCTGAAATTTCCTTCTGTTTCATGCCCAGGTTCAGGAGTTCTTTAGCTAGCTCCGATCTTATGCTGGGAATAACGTACCATACAACTATTTCACATGGGGGTCTCATTTTAATCACACTTTTCTTTAAATGATTTTATTTTCTTTATAAAAATTTATTCAAATGTTTTTGATTATTTTATTTATTTAGATTTGAGCATTTTTTTAAATTATTAAATAATTAAAATTTATCTACAAAATAATTATGATGTGTTATGTTCGGTTCAATATATAANNCTCTTCAATTTCTGATTTTTTTGATAGGAAACCATTGATCTTCACGATATCGGTTGTGATCCCTAGATCTTTGATTTCCTTTTCTAGTTCATCCTGACGTTGTAATATGAGTTTAATAACTTCTGCAATTGGATCTGGTAACTGGCCATGATCGAGGTCTATTGCACATTTACGGGACTCCTGGACTATTCTTCCAGGTATTCCAACTATAGTCGCACCAGGTGGTGATGGTTTTAGGACCACAGATCCAGCACCAATCTTGGAGCAATCTCCAATTTTAATGTTACCTATTATTTTAGCACCCGAACCTATTACAACACCATTTCCAATGGTTGGATGTCGTTTCTTTCTTTCGAGGCTTGTTCCCCCTAAAACTACACCCTGGTAAATTAAAACATCTTCCCCTACTTCGGCTGTTTCACCTATTACTACTCCCATACCATGATCTATGAGAACTCTTTTCCCAATCTTGGCCCCGGGATGTATTTCAACACCTGTTAGAAACCTGTTTAATGTTGAAATGAATCTTCCCCAAAATATGTGATTGTGTCTCCAGAACCGATTTGCCAGTCTGTGAAGCCATATAGCATGAAGCCCCGGAGAGCAGAAAATAACCTCTAATGTACTTCTAGCTGCAGGATCCCTTGCAAATACCATTTGTATGTCTTCTCTTATCCTTTCAAACATTCAATCACCATTTCATTAACATTAAAAATTAATTAGAAGACAGTAATTTTAAATAAAACATGATATTCATGCTTTTATATTATTACTGTCTTAATCCTTAATAGTATGTTCTATCATTTAATTTAACAATTTCATTTTTTAATTCTTAATTAGTGAAATCCGAGGATTCTGCTGCTGTTTTGAATATATCTTCGAAAACCCAGTCCATACTAAGGTATCTCTCTCCAGTATCGGGTAAAATTACAACTATGAGTTTTCCAGCATTTTCTTCCTTTTTTGCAAGTTGCAATGCTGCNNTGGATTATTTCATCTATTACATCTGTTTGAAGTACATCTGGTATGAATCCAGGTCCTATACCTTGTATTTTATGCGGTCCTGGACTACCACCTGAAAGTACAGGAGATGTTGTAGGTTCTACAGCTACAGCTTTAAATTCAGGTTTTAGTTCTTTAAGTGCTAGACCAACACCTGTTATAGTGCCACCAGTTCCTGTTCCTGAAACTAGTATATCTACCCTACCATCGGTGTCTCTCCAAATTTCTGCTGCTGTAGTTTCTCTATGAATTTTGGGGTTAGCCTGATTTTTAAACTGTTGAGGCATTACTGCACCTGGAATTTCAGAAACAAGCTCTTCTGCTTTGGCAACGGCGCCTTTCATTCCATTTGCTCCAGGAGTTAACACTATTTCTGCACCCAACAAAGCAAGTAACTTTCTTCGCTCAATTGACATTGTATCAGGCATGGTTAGGATTAGTTTGTATCCTTTGGCTGCTGCAACAAATGCCAAGGCTATTCCAGTGTTTCCACTTGTAGGCTCAATTAATATTGTATCTTCTTTAATTACTCCGGCTTCTTCGCCGGCCTCTATCATAGCTACTCCTATTCTGTCTTTTACACTAGAAAGAGGGTTAAAAGATTCAAGTTTGACTACTACTTCTGCTTTCGAGTTTTTTGTTAATTTATTTAACCTTACTAATGGAGTGTTTCCTATAGTTTCGGTTATGTCATTTGCTATTCCCCTTGTTAATTTAGGTATTTTAACCATTTTTTCACCTTCTTCTTTGTATTATTTTAACTTTTTTCAATATATATAACTATCGTTATATAACAATTGTTAAGTTTTATTTTCATATAAAAAGTTTTCCCTTAAACCTATCAAATACCTTCAAAAAAAAATTTAATCTAGTTCTATTCTTGTTTTTTATGACTCAATTTTTTGGCTATTTTATTTAATTCTTCATCAATAAATCCGGGCATTATAAATGGCTGAATTCCATTATTAAGCAAATATTGTGCGGCTCCAGGACCAATTTGACTTATCAATACAATATCAATGTCTTTTAATATATTTATTGTTGATTCAAGAGATCCAGAGGTATGATCTCCTTCGTTACATGAAGGTATATTATTTCTGGTTTATACATATTCATAATTCTCTTTTCTGTTTATATCAAATATCAGAAACTTTTGAGCATGACCAAAGTGTTGATTTATATATTTACCATCATTACTTCCAACTGCAACCCTAATTGTCATAAACACCTCTATATATCGAACAATTATTAATTTGTAAATACTAAAAATATTTTTATAACAATAGTTATATATACATGATTTCACTAATCAATTTAATCATTAGAATCTAAAATTTATAAAAATGATTCTTATGGAGATGATTTGATTTGATCAGTATAAAATTTTTAACACGATTTATAGATATTACAGGGGAAAAAAATCTTCAAGTTGATAATATTGCCAATATAAACGTTCTATTGGATTATCTGTGTCAAAAATATGATAAACCATTTAAAGATGTTTAATATGATGATAAAGGAAATATAAGAGACTATTTAAAAATTATGATTAACGGTAAAGATATAAGAGACATTGATGGAATTGATACTCATCTAAAAGAGGGAGATCAAATTGTGATGTTTCAAACAATCGCAGGCGGTTAATTTTTGATAATAAAGCATTAATAAGGCTACAACTGATTCACGGCTTTTTCAATCCGTTTTAA
>PMMY01000044.1 GCA_003162655.1 Methanobacterium sp.
GCAATAATGACTTATAAAAAAGTCTGAAATCATCCGAATCAGAGATAAAAATCTTAAGAAAAAACATAAGAGATAATAGTATAATTATATTTATTATATCCTTAATTACCATGAGGTAAATCTTCTCTGAGAAGAAGCAGGCCAGAATAAAGTATAAAGAAAGCACAAGGACCAGAGGAATAGATGTTCTCAAGTCCTTAAGGCCGGAAATGATTTTTTGACGATAGTCAGTCAAAATGTATAAACTTATTATTAAATATACTACCAGAAAAGGATACTTTAAAAAAGGGACAGCAGCGTGAGACAGAAATAAGATGACACAAAAACTAATTAAGAAAAGTTCATTCCTTTTTCTGCCCAAACCACTGAATAAAATATTCAACATTGATTTACAAGATTTTAATAATCACTTCTCATAAAAAATATTTATAAACCTATATCCCTGGTTTTTTTATTGTTCAGAATCATTTTTATTGATTCTAAAATGAATAATTTATTTTCGTCTGTCAAACTGGAAANNCAATATCAAAAAATCTTTCTGAAACACCATTTAAATAAGAAGGACAATTACGAAATACTGGCTGTAAGTGCATTGGTTTCCAGCAGAAACGAGACTCAATATTTTGTTTTTCAAGGCCTAGTAATAAATCAATATTTGAAATCCCTCCTGTTTTAATAGTGTCCACCAATATTGTGGTTAACCATCTGTTAGAAAAGAAGTTTTCTTTCTCTAACGAAAACGAGATTCCTGAAAATTCTTTAAGTGACTGTGAATAAAACTCATAATTTGCTTTTCTCTGATTCACCCGTTCGTCTATAACCTCCAATTGACCCCTGCCAATACCTGCTAAAACATTACTCATCCTGTAATTATATCCTATATGAGAATGCTGGTAATAAGGTGCATTATCTCTGGCCTGTGTTGCCAAAAACCTAGCCTGGTTAATATACTCTTCATTATCTGATATCAGAGCCCCTCCGCCTGAAGTTGTGATTATTTTGTTGCCGTTAAATGACAGAATGCCTAANNTCTGCAGCATCTTCAATGACAGGTATATCATAATTTCTTGCAATCGTCATTATTTCATCAATTTTTGCAGGCATTCCATACAAATGAACAACAATAATTGCTTTTGGTTTTATTTTTTTTGCGATACGGTCTTTGATAGCTTCCTCTAAGAGATCGGGGCTCATATTCCATGTATCCGGTTCACAATCAATCAGAATTGGAATTGCCCCCTGGTATACAATAGGATTAACTGTGGCTGAAAATGTAAATGAAGATACCAATACCTCATCGCCTGTCTTTACACCTAAGATAATCAATGCCAAATGAATGGCAGCTNNAAGAGGAGCAATCCAATTTGTATCGAAGGCTGACTGAATATACTTCATTTCTGCACCGCACATGTGTGGGGCAGAAAGCCAAATTTTTGAACTCATATCAGTAGTTTTTTCTAAAAATTGTTCTAAATATTATTTTAACATCGAGTATGATTGTATGATTTTCGTAGTACTCAAGATTTAGTCGCACTTTATCAGGAAATAGTATCCCATCATTAAATTTTTCGGGATTTTCCACATTTGCCNNGAAACTCATATCACCAATAAGGATGTTCCACATTTCCGGCAATTCATCCAGTTTAAGTTTTCTCAGAACCGCCCCGACTTTGGTAATCCTTTCATCTCCTTTTACGGAAATGCTCTTTTTAGCTTCGTTTACTATCATAGTTCTGAACTTGTATATAGTAAACAACTTACCATATTGTCCGATTCTATTTTGTCTGAAAAATACGGGCCCTTCACCTGACAATTTGATGAGGACGCCAATTATGATAAATAATGGGGATGTCAGCAATAACCCGAGNNATTCACTACCCCTTAGTCCCATAGATTTTCGATCAATATCCGACATTCCTTGAAATTTCTGAATTGCATTAAATACAGCTTGAGGATCTTCAGCCGGGACAGTAATCCCACAATTAATTCTCTCAACAATATCATTTTCAACGTCAGCAGAAAGCAATATAGGTTTTGCTGCTAACATATAGTCTATTAATTTATTAGGTGATATTCCGTATTTATGCAAAATTGACTTTACTCCACCGATATAAAGTATATCAAATAACAATAAAATGTTTGGGATTGATTTTTTTGGTACAGAATCAAGGAAAAAAACGTTTTCCAGTNNATAAATTTTATTTTGTCGTCATTCTTACATATTCTTGCTGCTTCGATTAAAGTATTAAGTGTATTGGATGGACCATGGCCTCCGGCATATCCAATCAATATATTATTAGTATTATTTCTTAAACTGCCAAAAAGTTTTAAATGCTCTGAAGAAAGTTCTTCCCTTATATTTTCATATTCATCCCTGTCAAATCCATTAGGAATATGAACAAATTTTTTAGGATTCATGCCATGTGATATCATATATTCTTTAGCATTTCCCAATAATGAAACTACGATGTCTGAATTTCTATATGCGTAATTCTCTGCGNNATTTCGAAAACCCTCCGATAACCATTGGTGAAAGTGGCCATAAATCATGAACTTCAAAACATAATTTAGATCCCGAAATTTTAGCAATTGAATTTGCCGGATAAATATCTAGTGGATAAGTTGAAGAGGCTATAACTACATCCGGCTCAGACATCTTATAAATATCCTTTTTATTCAGGAATAGCTTGATAACAAAACTCAGCATATTCAAAATCCTTTTACCATTTGTTATATATGAAGGAGTTTTTAACCAGATATATTTGATACCTTGTTCTTCAGTTGTTTGTAAATCTCTTGTAACATTTGGCTGGACAGTTCTCAGATGGGAAAAGGAAGCTCCGATTATTGTAACAGAATGACCCTTTTTAACCCATTCCTTGGCAAGATAGTAAGGTCTGAATTCCATTCCCAGCGTTGGGCTGCCAGTATAATGGTTAATTATTAAAATGTTCATTGAATCAACCTTATCATATTAGTAACCTNNAAAAAAAATCAGAAACTAAATTTACTGGTAAAACCACGTTCAGTGTAAATTCTTATTCCCCACTTTCGAACATAATCCCGTAAATCATCTGTTTCAACATCTTCATCTCCCCAATATTCAAATGTTAAAGAATTGAATTTAAAGTTATTCATATAGACGAACGGAAATTCAATTTTAATATTTGGTGTAATACCATGGTAATTAGCGATTGGAATATAGGTTTTAATTATTTCATTTAGTTTTTCTTTTTGCTGTTCATAGGTCAAAGGAATTATCTCTTTTATAAACTTAACTGGAGAACCCGCATAAATACCGCTTCTGGATATACTCTTAGTCACAACGCTCTGTGCACCAATAACCGTATTAGCAACAATTTCAACACTCATCAATATTAGGCTTCTGTATCCAATTATGACACCATTTCCAATTTTAATTCCTGAAAAAGAAGCAGGGAATCCTTCCAGAACAGATA
>PMMY01000268.1:0-927 GCA_003162655.1 Methanobacterium sp.
TGAGTGATATCTGATCTCATAATAGCCCCTTACTTACTATTTTTACCATGAGAGTTCTAGGTTTGGTAGATCAACCTTAATGGACTATAAAATAATTAATTATTGTTTTAGAAGATCACTTAAATATTATCGGACTGTTTTTTAAAATCATTAGGATGAGAGGTGTTATTCATTACAAAAATGGACTTTCATATTGAGATTCAATTTTTAAACATAAAGAAACCAATAATATTGGTCAAAATGAATAATTATTAAAAACTTAGAATAATAAATCAAGTTTTCCTTGTAAAAATCGTTTCTGCAGCTTCTATAACATTTTTTTCGTCATTTTCAGCTGCTTCTTTGAGATTTTTTATGACATCGAAAAATATACGTTCCACAACAACTTTTGTAAGATCGTCTATTATTTTTTCATTGCCATTCATATCTCCAAGCATTTTAAATGCCTTTTGAGTTTCATTTAANNGCAACTATCTTCTCTGCATCAGATGCTTCTGTTTCCCTCATCTTCTTGCTTCTTTTTGCTATACCTCTTAAGTCGTCTATGTTAAAGAGCTTCACACCAAGTTTTGACACATCTTCTTCAATGTCACGTGGGTTTGCTATGTCCACCATAACCATCTTAGAAATATTAATCTCCGGCACTACTTCTTTAACCTTTTCATAGGTTAAAATAGGGTGTGGTGCACCGGTTGCGCTTATAACAACATCAGCATCCATCATTGCATCATCGAGCTTATCAAAATGTATGGCTGATCCTCCAAGTTCTTTTGCTAATTCTACAGCTTTATCATGTGTTCTATTAGCAACAACTATGGCTTTTAGTTTTTTCTCAACAAGTGCCTTGGCAACTAGGGTTCCCATCTTTCCAGCACCGATTATGAGTACTTTCTTGCATTTAAGATCTCCATGAACCGATTCTGCAAG
>PMMY01000268.1:955-3143 GCA_003162655.1 Methanobacterium sp.
CATCTTCATCTGATTCAATAACAAAATCTTCAGATTGGAGGTTTTCTAAATTACATTCTCCTAAGACTAAGTATATTTCTGCCCGATTACAAGTTTTTATATTTAGATATTCTTGCACGGGATATCTTTCTAGGATATTGTTAAACAGAACATCAAGTTTCTGACTTGATCTCTCCATCTTACTAATGTCAGCTGTTTTGTGATCAACTCTAATGTTTAAAATCACTTTCTTTCCACCTGGAAATTTAACAATTTCTATCTTGAATTATGAATGTATCTTATAATTAATACAATTTTGAGAATATTAAAAACTTAAATGGTTTTTATCCACTCATTTACATAAACTTTAGCATCTTCTAGTTTACCTTCCTTTAAGAGTGTTTGGATTTTTTCATCCTTTAAAATGGTATAAAGATATTTCTTACGTATTTTTTGATCATATACGTATTTTTTGAGGATATTCCTGGCAAAGAATTGTAGTTGAAGCTGCATTATATCTTCAGTTTTTATTACCTTTTCAATTTTTTTTCTTAACTCTTTTGACATAAGGGGGCTTTTACCACCTGTAAATATGGATATCTGCACATCTCCAATGAAAAAAGATGATGGAACTATTAAATTACCTTTATCTGGTTCATCTGCNNGCTTCGAGAAATCTTTTGGTTCTCCTATTCCCTACTTCTCCCGAACCTACTATTAAAACTTTTTTATCCTTCATCTCAAGAACTAGGGGAGTCCAACCCATCTTACAACTCCAAATTCTTCATTTTAAGCAGTTTTGCCGCTCTTTTCAAATCGTTATCGCATTGCTGAAAAACTTCTAATGCCTCTTCTTCTGAAACATTAAATGATTCTGACAGGATCTTAACACTTTCTTTAGTATTTGATTCATGTTTACCGACAAGTTCTTCTGAGAGCTGTTTTTTTAAGTCCATATATTCATCAACGCTCATATCAATCCTTCTCATTACCATATCTCTTAAAGGGCATGGTTTTGAAGGTTTACAGCACCAGACAAGTGAACCAAAACAGGTTCCTTCTCCTTGGCCGAGTTTAGATTTTTCAGCAAAATTTTCTTTAATTTCTATATACTCTTGAGCAGTGAGTTTAGCATCCTCAAGAGCATATATAACTGGACAAGGTTTCACTGGTGGACAGCAAAATGACAAAGCACGCTTGTCTCCCCCCCGGCATACATGTGATGGTGAATCGTCCCAAACCATTATTCTATTCCTCCATAAGCATCTTCTGTTTCTCTTTTGGTGTTAAATCTTCAACAATTTCGTTTGGATCACCGATTTTAAGTATTTTTCCACCCCGCATCAGTGCAGCCCTATCACAGACATCGAGAACAAAGTCCATGTCGTGTGATATTATCAGAAAAGTCTGATTAAGCTCATCACGGGCCCTTCTTATTGAATCAGTAACTTGAACTCTTGTTATAGGGTCCATGGTACCTGTGGGTTCGTCAAGAATTACGATGTTAGGTTCTTTTATCAGAACTTGTGCCAAAGCAACTCTATGTCTTTCTCCACCACTCAATTCGTCAGGATATTTTGTTAATAAATTATTTGCATAATCTTCATCAAAACCAACTGCTTTAAGTACATAAACTGCTTTCATTTTTGCAAATTCAGCTGGAAGTTCGAGGCTAATGGCTTCGGTAAGATTTCCTAGTACGTTTCTATGTGGGTAAAGACTGTACTCCTGATGTAAAATTCCTAGATATGGTATAACACGGCCCCTTCCAAAAGGACCTTTTTGAGTCATGTCAATCCAGTTCTCTCCAAGCTTAACTTCGATTTTACCCCCACTAGGGTCTGTTAATCCGTAAAGTATTCTTGAAAGGGTTGTTTTTCCAGCACCGCTCAATCCAACAATACCAAAGATTTCACTTTCATCTACAACAAGATCTATACCGTCTACAGCCTTGACAACACCCCTGTCTATGGAGTAGTAATATTTTTTCACTCCATCCATCTGTATTATGGGACCACCCGTCTTGAACACATTTTTTTTCTCAGGCAAAGGTACTTGGGACATAAATTCTTTCACTACACTCTCTGGATCCCCTTCTACTATTACCTCTCCCTTTTCAAGCCATATAACATGGTCACATAGTTTTCTCATAACCTCTGGCCAGTGTGATGTTATGATCATGGTGGTACCCTTGTTTTTTACACCATCA
>PMMY01000183.1:0-1317 GCA_003162655.1 Methanobacterium sp.
ATCATCCAAAATCAGGGATTTAATCAGATCAGAACCAGGGGAATCTTTGGAAATTTCGCCATCAAATTCAATATTTCCGTACCGGATTTTTGATTTCAGTTCATCCGGAGCCGGATAGTCTGAGTTATGCACTTTCAGATTCTGATACACTTTTTCGTAAGCTTCAACGGCATTATCAATGAAGTGTTCATTTTTATCCCAGCGCCATGATTCACAAGGGCATGTATCTAATCCAAAACGTGCATATTCTCTTCCTGGAACAAACCACTTCGTTCCTTTNNTGGACGTACTTGCTTAAAAGAAGGTTGTGCGGATGCACGGTTTGCAAAAAGGCACATAATTATCAGTCCTATAGCAAAAAAGCGGATATCTCTCTGTATTTGCATTGCAGTTGAGCTCATTATTTATAGTGTAATAACCGAATCGGTTGTGGTTGTTTAATCATTTGTTTTTCAGCATTAATTTCATCATAATGTCAGTCTGTATGTCACTACCTAAAACAAAAATGTGCTTGTCAAACTCAATAAAACCATTTTTTTTACAAAAACTTATTGCTCTTGGATTTTCTTCCCATACAGCTAACCAGACATAACCCAAATTTGCAAGTCTTGCAACCTCGATCGCCTTTTCGTAAAGCAATTGACCTGCCTTCTTTCCATGAAATTCTTTTAATACATAAATCCGTTCAATTTCCAGTGCTTTGTTGTCATTCGATTCCGTTTGTGATGATCCAAAGTTCANNGGTGTTCCCATCTGAAAATGTTTCGAAGAATGTTTGCCTGCCAATTTTTTGCAACTGGTTAATGTCTCCATTATTCACCTTTCGTATATTTATTTTATCCATCCTCTTTCGTTTCAATTTAATTATGACACCGAAGTGACCAGTAAAAAGATTAAATTCTGATTTTTTCTGAATTATAAGGGTTATTTAATTTGTTTTTTCTCCCTCATTATTTTTGCCATTTCGAGAGAATCCGGATCACCCTTATTTTCCAAGCCTTCAATTATTCTAAGGTAGTTTTTATCATCCCTGTTCTNNCTTTGAACGAAACTCTCAGTCATCCTATCCACTGAAACCGGATTTGGCATGTCAAACTCATATTTATTCACTATTTTGGCTAATTCTTCTTTTAATTCAGCTCCTTCGATAATCTGAATAGTGCCATACACATGAACTGCCAGATAATTCCATGTCGACACATTTTCATGGTCATACCACGAAGAAGATATATAGGAATGATTAGCGGGGAACACTACCAGTACTTCCTGTGATTTTTCAAATTCTTTCCATTGAATGTTAGCTTTTGAAAGATGACC
>PMMY01000183.1:1352-2847 GCA_003162655.1 Methanobacterium sp.
AGGCAAAAAAGAGTGAGTGTGAGAGCGAGATGAGTTTTGTATTGCAAATAATGAACAAAATGGAGTGCTAAAATGTCTTATTTAGAATATTTACTCAGAAATAATAACTAAACATGAGGAGAATTCTTATGAAAAGTACATCTGTAAAAGCAATTCTTTTCATCCTAAGAAGAGCAAGGTAACGGAAAAGCTTCTGTATATCTGGAGAATATGAACAGCGCGAACGGGCTCCTGGCAAAAGGCAATACCTTATATATTTTAACAGGCACAAGCTTGCAGAAAGCTGACGAGAATAAAAAATTAACAAAAATTACCGATGGCATTGAGGGTGGAGCAGACGGGATTGAAATGATAAACGATCATGAATTCATCGTGACTGGATGGGCTGGGGTTATATATTATGTGAAAGATGACGGCACTAAACAAGTACTATCTGATACAAGAGATAAAAAAATTATTTCTGCGGATCTTGGTTATGATCCAAAAACTAAAACCATATATATTCCTGAAATGTCGCAGAATTGTGTGGTTGCTTATAACTTAAAATAATATGAGTGTTCAAAAAAACCTTTCCCTAGGGGACAAGATTCCCCTTTTCAAAGCCACTGCTGATGACGGTTCAACATGGGACATAAGTAAATATATTGGCAAAGATTATATTATTGTTTACTTTTTCCCCGCTGCAATGACCAGTGGATGCACCAAACANNTGCTATAGTCGTTGGTATCAGTGGTGATAAACCTGAGAATCTTAAACTATTCAAACGGGCAGAGAGCCTGAACTTTCCTCTTTTATCCGATGCTAAAGGCAACATCGCTAATAGCTTTGGAGTTCCTGCAGGTGAGGGTGCATCAATAAAACGTACAGTCGGCGCAGTCGAGCATGAACTGGTGCGTGATTTAACTATAAAAAGATGGACTTTTATTGCAGGAAAAGACGGGAAGATCATCTATAAAAATGAAGCTGTCGACGCGGAAAAGGATACCGAAGAGGTTCTTCATTTCCTGAGTATTCAGAAATAAAGAACCAATCTCCCTCTCATTACGCTTTACTCTCCATCACTAATATTCNNTCGATGAATTCCGCCTTGAGCTTTGGTATGTCTCCGCTATTTTCTTTGTATTTTCTCCGAATTGCGGCTCCAGTTTTGTGTGCAAAGGTTCAAAATTTTGCAACTATCCTCATATTAAGTTCTGGCAGATTCTGCCCTTGGGAAACATTAAACAGTAATTAAATACAAGTATCAGGCAAGCATTAAATCAANNGAACAGGTCGCGAAGGGTAAAGCCTGTTTCAGCTGTATATCCGTCAATACCGATAAATGCTTTATCAAAGTTGATCTGATCAAGGGATGCACGTGTAATCTTTCCGACCAGGCTTTCACTTGCCGGCTGATAAATCCCTCCAAGAAGTATAACGCCGGTTTTCTCGCTTTTTCGCAGTTGACGGGCTATGTAAACATTTGTGGTAATGATGGTTATATTTTTCTTCTTT
>PMMY01000271.1 GCA_003162655.1 Methanobacterium sp.
AGGATTTGAGTGGACAGCCATAGGAATTGAAAAGTAACCTATTCCTGCAAACATATCAACAATTGTTTCATTATTGTTAGCCAAATCTGATATTCTCTTCCGCTCAGTTGCAAGACGTGGACTGAAATATACTTTTTTTACGTCCAACTTGAACCTCGAACCGAATTCCCTATGAATTGTCTCGGAAACATCCTCACCTGCAATGTATTCAAGTTCTCTGGCTCTTATGATTCCCTTTATTTCACTAGTTTTACGGTAAACAGTCTTTCTTTTAGTGAATTTCAGGGCAGCTTCCCCTATAATGTATTTGTATTCGTCAAATTCTTGTGGAATTTCAAGTATCACAATATCTCCGATAATATCAAAGGATTTTTTGATCTCTTCTACCAAATCGGGATTTATTTTATTTTTTAGATAATCCTTAAGGCTTTTTGGGCCTTTAGTATGGATTTCAAATTCTGAATTTACAATTTTAACATCATAAACTTCTATTTCTTCCATTAACTTTTTACTTGGTTTGATAATTAATGGTATATAAACAAAGTCATCAACACGTTTTATCTTCAAGTCAAGTTTTATTAGAGAGTGATTTAATAGAACTCTACGAATTTTATCTGCATTGTTCTTTTGAACTTTTAAACCTATCATCCGATTCCTCATTACATTTTTACATCAGTAAATTAATATTCAATACCAAGATTATTAACTTTATCAATTAAACTAACTAAAAAAAGAAAAAAAATCTAAAAAAAGGTTAGGTGACTCAAATGTTATACTTTATAGGTCTTGGACTCTACGATGAAAGTGATATATCAGTTAAGGGTATAGAAGCTCTTAAAAAAGTTGATGTTGTTTATGCTGAATTTTACACAGCAAAACTTTTTGGTGGAAGCATCAGTTCTCTTGAGAAAAATATTGGCAGTGAAATTAAAATATTAACCCGAGAAGAAGTTGAAGAGGAAAACTTGCCTCTTAAAGATGCTAAAATAAAGAACGTTGCGTTTTTAAGTGCAGGAGATCCTTTGATAGCAACAACTCATTCAGAGATGTTAATTGAAGCAAAGAAATTGGGAATAAAAACCACAGTAATTCATTCATCATCTATTCTCTCTGCAGCACCGGGAATAGCTGGTCTTCAGGCCTACAAATTTGGTAAAGTAACAACTGTACCATTTACTGAAAAAAATTTCTTTCCACATTCTCCATACATGGTAATAAAGGCCAATATAGAATCAGAACTCCACACTCTTGTCTTATTAGATATTAGGGCTCATGAGAACAGATATATGACAGCAAATCAGGGATTGGAATATTTATTGCGTGTAGAGTCTGCNNCTGTGGTGGTTGTGGTGGCCCGTGCAGGATCTGAAAATCCTCTTGTACGTGCAGATAAAATTAAAAACCTGATAAACGTTGATTTTGGAAGTCCACTCCATTGCTTGATGATTCCCGCTGATCTTCATTTTATGGAGGCAGAAGCCCTAGTTGCACTTGCAGGAGCTCCAAAAGAATTATTTAAAGATTTTATCTAAAAATTGGATCTTATTATTTCACATTAAAATCATTTGATAAACACCTATACTGGAGAATTAGATGGAAAATAATACCTATGCAAAGCCTTTCGTAAAATGGGCCGGTGGGAAGAAACAACTATTAATGGAATTTAATGGAAGACTGCCAACCCATCTAAAGGAAAGTGGTACCATTAAAAGGTATGTGGAGCCCTTTGTAGGAGGCGGTGCCATGTTCTTTTTTCTCAAGAAACACTACTTCATTGGGGAATCAATTCTTTTAGACATTAACAGGGAACTGGTTATGGCCTATCAAGTCATAAAAAATGATCACAAGTCATTAATAGCCCGGTTGAAAGATATTGAAGATAATCATCTTAATAAAGATGAAGATGGTCGCAAAAAGAATTACTACAAGATTCGGGAAATCTATAATTCAGAAAGTCATAATTTTGACTTTGAAAACTACAATACTCAATGGATTGAAAGAACCGGTCACCTTATATTTATGAACAAAACTTGTTTCAATGGTTTATTCCGTCAGAATAAGAAGGGAGAATTTAATGTACCATTTGGTCTTTACAAAAACCCTCGAATATATGATGAAAATAATATAAAACTTGTTAACCAGGCTTTAAAAGATACTGAGATAATCTGTTCTGATTTCACTAATTCTGAAATTCACATAACTGAAAATACATTTGTTTATCTTGATCCGCCTTACAGGCCTCTTACAAAAACGTCTAACTTTACAAACTACTCAAAATATGGGTTTAATGATATTGATCAGCTTAATTTGGCATCTTTTTTTAAAAAATTGGATCAAATAGGTGCATATTTGATGCTCAGTAATTCAGACCCTAAAAATGAAGATTTAAGCGATGAATTTTTTGATAAACTTTACATAGGATACAATATTGACAGGGTTTCAGCAAAAAGAAATATAAATAGAGTTGCATCAGGAAGGGGCATTGTCAATGAGCTAATAGTAACTAACTATTAACTTAAATTCTAATTCAATGTTAATTTTAATAATTTCCTTCCCAAACTCCAAATGAATAATTTATTTTAAATTTTATCCAATAGACGTGTTCAACTTTCTATTTTGGTCCCTACAGTGCTTGCAGTTGCTGAAACATGTTCCTTGTCCAAATATTCACATTTTTCTACATTTTGTAGAGGTATTAATACGTATTTCTTACCGCCCTCTTTATTTCCGTAGCTAATCTGTATAATACCTCTTAACTCATCTATTTCAATACTTTCAACACCAAATTCTCCTCTACGGAAATTATGTATGTCACCACTGGTCATACTTACTTCAATTTTTTCTATCAAACTCGATCACCTTTACCTTAAATTAACATATTTAATATATTATTTATGGTCCAAATAACTTCAGTTTTTCTTTTATTATGAGTTAATCATAAATTATTTTATTAATGAATGTAGATATCGTCATTAAATATAAGATAATTTTCAATTTGATTGAAATTGAATTTTTTAATTCAAATTTAATTGAATAACTCATTTCATTTGAATAGGGGTGGATTAATTATGGATTTCATGATTGAAGCTACAGATCTCACAAAGAGATATGATGATTTAATGGCTGTTGATAGTCTAAATATTGGAATAAAAAAGGGAGAAGTTTTTGGATTTCTAGGACCCAATGGTGCAGGCAAGACAACTTCCATCAAGATGATGGTTGGACTTTTACGCCCAACAAGTGGTAAGGTTTATATTAACGGAATAGATGTGCAGAAGATTGAAAAGGGTTCCATTGGAATCTGCCCCCAGGAGTTGATGCTTTGGGAGAATTTAACCTGCAAAGAAAGCCTTAATCTAATGGCTGATATGTATGAGATACGAAAGAATATCAGGGATCCAAGGGTTCAGAAATTACTGAATGATCTGTTCCTTCAAGAAAAGGCCGATACAGTGGTTTCAAAACTTTCAGGGGGAATGAAGAGACGGCTTAACCTAGCACTTGCAGTTGTACATGAACCTGAGGTAGTGGTACTTGATGAACCATCTGAAGGTCTTGATCCTCAGTCACGTCGTGTTTTATGGAACTATATCCGTTCAATGCGTGATGATGAAGGTAAGACAGTTATTTTAACAACTCATATAATGGATGAGGCTGACCAGCTCAGTGATAGGATAGCAATAATTGATCATGGTAAACTCATTCGTCTGGATACACCCGAAAAACTGAAAAAAGAGATAGGTGAAGGGGATGTTGTTGATATTAAACTTTCAGATCCTTTAAGAAATGAAGATCTTATTCATGATCTTGAGGATCAAAAAGATGTTATTTCAGTTCATGAAGTTAATGGAAGAATCAATATCAGGGCTCTTAACGCTGTTGGAAAGTTACCGATGATGATGCAAACTGTGGAAAAGTTAGATCTTCGTGTAGCAGACATTTCAGTACGTCAGAATACACTTGAAGATGTTTTCATCGAACTCACAGGAACTGGATTGAGGGAATAAAATGAAGTTTATAAGTATTGCAGTAAAAGATTTTAAAGAACTTGTTAGAGATAGAAGAGGATTATTTTTTATCTTGTTATTTCCGATATTCTTCATGATGATATTTGGATTTGCNNACAATCAATTCAACTTCTGGTGGAAATGTCAACTATGGTAACAACCTTATTACCGCTCTTCAAGATGCAAATTATGAAAACAGCAGTGTTAAACTATTTAACATCACAACAACCACGGATAGTCACGCAAAAGATCTTCTAAGGCAGAGAACTGTCGATGCAGAACTCATAATTCCGGCTAATTTTTCAAATTCAGTAGCAGCTCTTATTAATAACACTTTGCAATCCAGCACAGGACAGACATC
>PMMY01000211.1 GCA_003162655.1 Methanobacterium sp.
ATGAATCCTTTTCCATCCGGGTCTTCATCATTTGTCTCCTATCTTTTCTCTCTCTTGATTCAATTGCTCCCTTGCTTTGGCAATTGCAATTAGGGGAGGAACATCCTTTGGACACACACGTCGACAATTCCCATAGAATTCACAATCCCACCATCCAAGAGGTATATCAGCAATTTTAAGGCGCTCTATTCCATTTGCCTCTCTTGGATCGATGTAGAATCTGTAAAGTTTGGCAAGAGCTGCAGGTCCAAGATATTCTGGATCGTTACCATCAACTGGACAAGACCCAAAACATGCCCCACATAAGATACAGTTAGTATAGAGTTCTAGTTCAGGTATTGCCGCGGGATCCATGTGTCTCTCCTTTTCTGGTGTGGGATCTCCTGGTTTAAATACAGGCTCTACATATTTGTAGAAATCGAAAAATTTGCTCATATCTACAATGAGATCTCTAATAACTGGAAGGTGTGGTAAAGGCTCGACTAAAATTTCCTCTTCAGGATTCCATTCTACAGTCTCTTCAAGAGCAGGATATGGTGATAGGGGAATTTTAAGTTTTCCTTTTAAAAGAGATGTTACCTGTGTTCTGCAGGCTAGTCTTGGAACTTTGTTTATAAGCATTGAACATGTACCACACACAGCACCCCTGCATGAGTAGTGAAAGGCAATAGAATCATCAAATTTTTGTTGAAACTGGAATAAAGCCCCCAGTACTGTCATGCCCTGAGTCGGTTCCAGTTTGAATGTATCATAACGAGGTTTCTCTATTCCATCATAGTATCGGTACACCTTCAATTTCATTAGTATACACGCTCCTTTGGTTCAAACATTCCCAAAGTAACTGATTTATTGCTTAAGTCAATGTTCCCATCTTTTAAAACTGCCAATGTATGTTTAAGATAATTATCATCATCACGATCCGGATAATCTATCCTTGTATGCGAACCTCGACTCTCTTCTCTTCTAATAGCCCCGTACGCAACTACTTCAGCAATTTTAAGCATACCTTCTAGTTCTAATAACTGTATAAGTGTCTGATTTAATTCTAAATTTTTATTATTGGGAGTGAGGTGAGATAAATTTTTCTGCATCCTTTTAATTTCCTTTAGCCCTTCTTCCATTATTTTACCATCACGAAATATTCCGAATTTTTGGAACATAATTTCTGCCATATTTTCTTTAACCTTAAAAATGCTTGCACCCTCCCTTCGCCCCAATATTTCTTCAATTTTAGATTCAACTGCCTTTACTGCAGATTTCATTGGTAGCGAATCTGGCTCGGATATTTCTTTTATATCATTAATAATTTTATCAGCCACCAACCTACCGTATACTACTGTTTCAAGGAGAGAATTTCCACCTAATCTATTCGCCCCGTGTATACTAATACATGCACATTCACCTGCAGCATACAATCCTGGAAGTATTGTACACCCGTTGATATCTACGTCGATTCCGCCCATGGAGTAGTGTTGGCCTGGTTGAACTGGAACTGGATCGTTAATAGGATCAACACCAGCAAAATCCATTGCTATCTGCCTTATTCCTGGTAATCGTTCTTTGATACGATCAGCACCCAAATGGGTTAGATCGAGATGTATATAACCACCGTCGTAACCTCTTCCATCTCTAATCTCCTGTTCAATTGACCTGGCAACAACATCACGAGGAGCTAGATCCATAGAGTTGGGAGCATAACGTTTCATAAAACGTTCCCCCCGACTATTGATCAGAATACCTCCTTCACCCCTTGCTCCTTCACTCATCAAAATATTCGTTCTGTATAAAGTGGTGGGATGAAACTGTACAAACTCCATATCCTTCAATGGCACACCTAAATCGAGTGCTAGGGCCTGACCATCACCAGTGTTGATGAGAGCATTTGTTGATCTGTTGAATATCCTGCCAAATCCACCAGTAGCCATTAAAACAACCTTTGAAATAAAGCCATGAATTTTACCAGTCATGATCTCTATTGCTGTACATCCAATGCATCTTCCACTGTCCTTTACAAGTGATGTTACAAAAAATTCCTCGTACACAGGAATATTTCTATCTAAGACTTGTTCATAGAGAGTATGGAGCGCATTGTGCCCTGTTCGATCTGCAGCATAACATGTTCTTGGAAATCCTGCACCTCCAAAGGGGCGCTGGGCAATTTTACCATTTTCCAGCCTCGACCAGACAGTTCCCATATGTTCCAGTTCGTACACAGTTGCTGTTGCCTCACGGCACATATGTTCAACAGCATCCTGATCAGCAAGGTAATCAGACCCTTTAACAGTATCATAGGCATGCATTTCCCAGCTATCAGAATTACCATCGTCATCTGGGACATTGCCTAGTGATGCATTCATTCCTCCCTGAGCTGCAACCGAATGGGATCTGAGTGGATGAACTTTTGAAACTACGGCACCATTGAGGCCAGAATCTGATACTTGAAGAGCTGCCCGGAGTCCTGTAAGCCCACCTCCAATAATGATCACATCATGGTAATGAATCGATGACATGTTGCTTGCAACACCATCTTCGCCATCATCTTCTAAATATCTAAGCACAATAACTTTATCCCTCCTATTTCCTATCAGTTATCTGGGAAAAAATCCCAGAAATAGGTGAATTAAATGTTTAGTCAGATTTTCCTAATTTATTTAGGTAAATCTGGACATCCATAGTTATTTATATCCTATCTTAAGTTTAGATAGATTTTTCACGCATATTGTACTAAATCACTCGATGTTACAGTGTTTAATTTATAATTTAAAGAATTAATATTTTTTGAATTTAGGTATAACCTCTAATAACTAATGAATGCAAATGTACTACTAGATACTAATCATTAAATAAATAAAATCAACTAGTAAAACTTAGTAATATTTAATAAAAGCAGTAAGCCCCAAAAATATATTTAAAATGTAACCAATTTTTCATTAACCATTTAAAGAATTTTTTATATACGTTAATATGAAAATTTTATAGAAAAGTTAATGATAATAAAATTCAATGGTGATGTTTAAAATGAATCCAAAAATTGGAAATCTCTTATACGCAGGTAAAGCAAAGGATGTATATAAAACAGACGACCCTGAACGAGTTATTGTTAAATTCAGAGACGATATAACGGCTGGTGATGGGGTTAAAACTGAAAAACTGGTTAAAAAAGGTTTTTACAATTCTGTGATTTCTTCAAAGTTCTTTGAAGTTCTTGAAAATGCTGGAATTAATACTCAGTATATTGAATTAATTGAACCTGGTTATATGCTTTGTAAGAAGCTAGATATGTTACCATTGGAAGTTATAACCAGAAATATCGCAGCAGGGAGTCTGTTAAAAAAATTTCCTTTCAAAACAAAACAGGAATTAAACCCACCTGTAATTCAGATGGATTATAAAAATGATGAATATCATGACCCAATGTTGAATGATTCCATTACTATTGCCCTTGGCCTTGCAAATCAAGAACAACTCGATATGATAAGGGATATTACCCTCAAAATCAATAGTATACTAAAGGATTTCCTTTTGAGTAAAGATATTTTATTTCCAGATTTTAAAATTGAATACGGATTTGATTCGCAGGGTAATATAGTACTTGGTGATGAGATAAGCCCTGACACATGCAGATTTTGGGACTCAAAAACTTGTGAAGTTTTAGACAAGGATCTGTTCAGAAAAGGTGATTCCAGTGTTATGGATGCCTATGAGAAGGTTGCATCCCTTATACTTTCAGGAAAAGACATTAAAAAATGGAAAATTGAACTTTAAATCAAATTATAAAAAAAATAACTAGTTAAAAAAAAATTTAATCAAACAAATATTCATNNTGTAAACTTAATTTCAATTAATGTCCAAAAAAAAGGATTGGTGAATTGCAATGAAGTATGACGCAGAGGTTAAAATAAGTCTGAAAAAAGGTATGTTAAATCCTGAAGCTGCAACAATACAGAGGGCTTTAGCTTTACTTGACTACCAAGTTGAAAATACATCTACAGTTGATGTGATCAAGTTCTCAATTGAAGGGCAGGACACAGGACTTGTAAAGGAGGAAGTGGATGAAATGTGCCAGAGACTACTTTGCAACCCAGTGATCCACGATTACCAAATAAAAATCTCTCCAAAAGAGGAATAAAATATGAAAGTCGGGATAATACGATTCCCAGGATCCAATTGCGACAGGGATGTTTTCCATGCGTTAGAACTGGCTGGGGCTGAACCAAATTACATTTGGTGGAGTAAAAGGGATCTCTCCGATTTTGAAGCAGTAGTAATTCCTGGAGGTTTCTCCTACGGAGATTACTTAAGGGCAGGAGCGATAGCAGCAATCACCCCCGTTATAAATGGAATTAAAGACTGTGTAAAGGAAGGTAAACCTGTTCTTGGAATATGTAACGGGGCACAAATACTTGCCGAGGTTGGCCTGGTACCAGGAGTATTCACCGAAAATCAGAACGCCAAATTCATCTGCAAATGGACAGAACTGAAGGTCAATAGCAGTAGAACACCATTCACAAGCATGTATAAAAAAAATGAAATAATAAGAATGCCAATAGCCCATGCAGAAGGCCGTTACTATACAGAAGACCTTAACCGACTGCGTGAAAATGATCAGATTGTACTATCATTTGAATCAGAGAATCCAAACGGATCAATGGAAGCCATAACTGGTGTATGCGACGAAGAAGGATTGGTATGTGCAGTTATGCCCCATCCTGAAAGGGCTTCAGAAACTATTTTAGGATCTGATGATGGTTTGAAATTTTTTAAAGGAATGGTTAAATAAAGATTTAAACCATAACTCCGATAAGAAGAAAAATATCTGAATTCCATTCTAAGATATATAATAGGGATTAAAATCTCTAATCAACATTTTATGCCGCTATTAACTGGATTTAGATTTATATATTATTAATATTTACCGATATTAAAAAAAATCAAGGTGAAACAAATGGTAGTATATTTAGTAGGTGCGGGACCTGGAGATCCCGATCTCATTACAGTTAAAGCTATTAAAGCCCTGAAAAAAGCCGACGTTGTTGTATACGACAGACTCGCAAATGAAGAAATACTGGATTATACAAAGGATGCAAATCTTATCTACGTTGGAAAAAAAGCAGGAGAACATTACAAAAAACAGGATGAAATAAATCAGATCCTTGTTGATCAAGCGAAAACCCACGATGTTGTTGTAAGATTAAAGGGAGGAGACCCTTTTGTATTCGGTCGAGGTGGTGAAGAAATGCTTACACTTTTAGAAAATGGTATAAACGTAGAATTCATACCCGGAATAACATCCGCTATTGGGGTTCCAACATCAGCAGGACTCCCTGTAACACACAGAGGGGTTGCAACTTCACTAACAGTTGTCACTGGACATGAAGATCCCACAAAACCAGATAAACAAGTTAAATGGAATTTTAATTCAGATACCCTTGTGATTCTTATGGGTGTTGGTCTATTAAAAGAAAACATCAAGGAGATAATAAAATACAAAGATCCTAAAACCCCTGTTTGTGTAATTGAAAACGGTACAATGTCGGATCAAAAGATAATAACTGGCACACTCGAAGACATAACAAATAATGATATAAACACCCCTGCCATTGTAATTGTGGGGCAAGTAGTCGATGTTTTAAAGGAAGCTATGCTTAAGAAGGCTGAAATCAATGGATGAAAAAAATGAATGGTAATGAATTTGAGGGAAAAGTAATTGGTATAACACGACCAGCTGAACGAGTTGATGAAGCAGTTAAAATTGTTAAACAACACGGTGGAATTGCACTGGTAGCACCGACACTGGAACTTCAAGTTTCAAATACTCAATCACTTCTAGACTTATGTGAAATGGCAGGAGAACTTGATTGGTTAATATTAACATCACCTACAGGAATAATATCAATATTTAAACACTGCAAAGATCTTAAGGACAGGTTAAATCCAAATTGTCAAATAGCTGTAATAGGCCCCCGAACAGGAAAGTTCCTGGAAGACTATG
>PMMY01000249.1 GCA_003162655.1 Methanobacterium sp.
GGCCTATTTTAGGGGGGTTTTTAACCACATACTACAGCTGGAGATATGCATTTGGATTGGAATTACTAATTGTTATTGTTATAGTCCTATTTTCAAGAGAAATCTCTAGTTTTCCGCCAACAATGAAGTGGGGGGATTTGGATGTAGTTGGAGCTATTAATTCTGCACTAGGAATATTCCTCTTTGTTATTGGTATCCTATTACTTAACGACCCTAAAAATTGGTATATAGCACCATACCCCATAATTATTGGGATATTCCTGCTAATTATTTTCTATTTCTATCAGAAAAACCGTATTAACCATAATGAAGAGCCTTTAATCGATATTACCCTATTTAAAGATCGTAGTTTTACCTTGGCAAATATTAGCAGGTTAATAATGAATTTCACAATAGGAGGAGTATTATTTATCATTCCCGTTTATGTTCAGGGAGTTTTAGGAGCAAATCCACTGACAACAGGTTTATCACTGATTCCCATGAGTGTGGCAATTTTCATAATGTCTTCAGCAGCAGGTAAACTTTCAAAAAGAATTCAACCACGTTATATTCTTGCATTTGGTTCTGTAGCTGCCATGGCAGGAAGTATCTATCTTAGCTTGATTTTCACAACTTACACCACCATATTGGATATGGTCCCCGGGATATTCCTTTTGGGTGTAGGTATGGGCATAGTATTTCCACAATCAGCCAATGTAATATTTTCAGTAGCTAGGGGTGAACAACAACCAGATGCTTCTGGAATTATGAATACGGGTATAAATCTAGGGTCTTCTCTTGGAACAGCTGTTCTTGGAGTTATATTAATACTTGGAAGTTTCAGTGGTCTTGGTCTAGTTTTCAACAATCAAACAACAGTTTCGAATGAAGAACAAATTATAGGTGTGCATCAATTCTTTGAAAAATTAGAACTTGAAAATCCTGGTGATATTGATGAAAAACAGAGAATAGTTCCTTATCAGAAGATTGAGACCATGAAATTTGCCTTTAACATCATAACAATAGTACTTTTTATTGGACTCATTGTATCACTATTTATACCTCGCCATAAACGCAAACGCAAACCCGATTTAGGATGTGTTAGCTCGAATATATGATAATTCTTTAAAATTGTTATAACTTAATCATCCTAAAAAGATAACAAAAATTCATATTCAGTAATATAGATAAAAGTATCCTACTAGTAACTATGAGCAATCGTTGCAATAGGCTGACAGAATTTTCAAATACTAAACAGGAAAATTAATAGAAGAGAATTTAAGTAACAACAATCTTTTATTAAATTAACTAGGGGTTATTTCGGGGGAAAATTATTAGCTTCTATTTTTTTTNNTAGTTGCAATTTCAGATTTGTACTTCGCAAGCCAAGGATCTTAACACAGATATTTTTGTCATTGCATGAGATCTATCAGGACACACAATTAATACTCCATTCCCTCCTTAAAAATACTTATTTCTATTGTTTTTAATTCAAATAACAATTTAAAAATAAAAAATAGTGATTTTTCTTATTTTTCTTTTATATCTGGAAGGTCTAATTTCCAATATGGTTTGATATCCAAAAGGGGTGATCCATCCATTGCATCAAGCCATTTAACAGTGATCGTATTTTCTTTTACCCTTACAAGTTCAACTAAACAAAGCCCTATAGGGTTGGGTCTTACAGGTGCTCTTGTTGAAAAAACTCCCCTTTTTTCTGTTTTTCCGTGTGGAATGACCTTTAGTTTATCACGCTCAGCACGATCCTGCCAGTAGAGAATTATTAAATGTTTATTATTATCCAAACCTTCGAGTCCGTCTGCAAATTCATGAAAAACTGTTATAGTGCTATTTTTATCCGAATAACGACCCTGTCGAGGTGAATCCTCTTTAATAGAGTACGATGAATTGATTATTCCTATCGGTTTAACTTTCATATACATAGATATTCCAGCTGATTCGTAATCATCTTATAATTATTAATATCAAATTTTTCCATTTGATATCAAAATCTTTTTTTTTATAGTTTCAGATCATATCATTTGCAAAAAATCTGTTATTATGGGGGATCCAAGTGCAAATGCCAAGAAAACAATTCCCATACCAATCTTAATTCTTTTAGAGACTCTTCGAGTATTTTTTTGTGATTGATCCTTTAGTATTGAGACAGCACAGCTTAGGAAGAGTACAATGGCAAATATGAGTACTATCAAATAGATTACATTAAAAATACCTATTATGTAGAGTGCAGGACTTGTTACACTGGCTAGAATCATAAAAAATGCGGCTAAAATAGCAGAGGCCTTCATTCCGAATCGTATAGGGAAGGTTGAAGCTCCTTCAATACTGTCTCCTTCAACGTCTTCCATGTCCTTTACAATTTCCCGGGCCATAGTCATGAGAAAAGCGTAAAATCCCAGAAGAATCGATACAAAAATAGTTCCAAGAACAACCCCTGCAAAAACGAAACAAAGTCCAGTTAAAAATGCAATGCTCAGATTTCCTACTAAACACGATTTTTTAAGCCGATATGCATATAAGAACATTAAAACAGCACTTAAAACTACTATAATGCCCGGAACAATTCCAATTGCTAATGCCATAATC
Source organism: Methanobacterium sp. (assembly GCA_003162655.1). Lineage (GTDB taxonomy): Archaea > Methanobacteriota > Methanobacteria > Methanobacteriales > Methanobacteriaceae > Methanobacterium_B. The sequence continues at coordinate 2,587 of PMMY01000249.1, forward strand.
GTAGCAATAATGAAGAGTGCTGTAGCGTAGATTCCAGCTGAATTTAATGATATCCTACCCGAGGGTATTGGTCTTTCAGGTTTGTTAATGGCATCGATTTTATGATCTACGTAATCGTTAATCGCATTTCCTGCCCCTGTAAATATGAAAACAATAACACATGCGACTGGAACATATATGTTAAAGTTTCCACTTATAACAGCCACAAGCAGTACAGCAATAACACCCATTAAGGCATTGAAAGGCCTAAGAATTTCTAAATATGCATTCATTCATTTCACCTTGAATATTTAACATTTATTTTGATTTGTTGACTAACCTTTTATCATTATCCCTTGATTTATTTTAAAAAATTTTATTTGCTTTACGCATATAATAATTTTGAGGAAAAATATGGCAAAAAATTATGTACCCGAACTTCTGGCACCTGCAGGCTCAATTGATGCATTAAAAGCAGCAGTTAATGCTGGAGCAGATGCTGTCTACTTTTCTGGTAAAAAATTCGGTGCTAGAGAATTTGCAACCAATTTCAGCAGATCAGAAATTGAAGAAGGGTTAGAATATGCTAAACTTCGGGGAGTGAAGGTGTATGTAACAGTTAACACTCTCATAAATGATTCGCAGATATTATCCGTTGCAGAATATCTTATATGGCTCTATAAAACTGGTATAGATGCCGTGATAATTCAAGACTTGGGCATTGCATGTCTCTCCCGTGAAATAGTTCCAGATCTAGATATGCACGCTTCCACACAAATGACAATTCATAACATTAAGGGGGTAGAATGGGCCTCAAAATTCGGTTTCAAGAGGATTATTTTATCAAGGGAACTCGGAATTTCTGAGGTCGAAGAAATCAAAAGAGAAACTGTTAGAAAAAGAGTAGAAATAGAAATATTCGTGCATGGTGCATTATGTTACTCCTATTCCGGACTGTGCCTTTTATCTTCATTTATAGGTGGAAGAAGTGGGAATAAAGGGATGTGTGCACAACCATGCCGTAAAAAATACACCCTACTTAGTGGAAAAGTTGATGAGTTCGGAAGACCACTAGACATCCATCCAATAGATCTAAAGGAGGAATATCTCCTCAATACACGAGATCTTGCAGTTTATGAAAATTTAGGTAATATCACTGATTCTAAAGTTGATTCATTGAAAATAGAAGGACGTATGAGGTCTGCGGAATACGTTGGAATAGTTGTAAAGATCTACAGAAAAGCTTTAAACCTTATATCAACGGGCAACTGGAAAACTAATATTGAAGACATTTCCAAACTTAATTTAGCATTCAACAGAGGATTCACTGGAGGATATCTTACAGAATCAAACAAGGAATCAGTTATGGGTCGTGAAGCTCCAGGAAACCAGGGTCTTTACATTGGAAAGGTGCAGCAATTCAACATAAAAACAAATACCATAATAGTAAAATTGGAAAATAATTTTAAACTCGAAAAAGGAGATGGAATTGCCTTTTTATCTCCCATTAAACACTCCAATAAATTTCAGTCCTTTGGAATGGCATTGGAAAATACACCAGAATATAAAGGGGATAAATTAACATTGAACGTTGGACGTCCTGTGAGGGTTGGTTCAAAATTGTATCTGACACGTTCAATATCATTGAATCATGAAGCTAAGGGAATAATGAACGATGAAATAAAACCTTCAATTCCAATAGATATTATAATGAATTGGGATGATGATCTTAAAGCCCATCTCAGGGGAGAATTTAATGGCTTTGATGGTATGAAACATATAGTACAGTTAAAATCCCATTTTAAAATGGAAAAAGCTCTTAAAAGACCATTGAGNNTAAGTAAATTGAATCAATTCAGGCGAGAATTTCTTGAAAAATCGAAATCTAAACTCTTAGAAACATATAAACCATCTGAATTTGAAGTTCAAGCTGCAGAAAAAAGTTTTAAAAATATTAAAAAATCATTTATGGACAGGAAATACCCTGATGTAACATTAGATTCTAATGGGATTACTCTGTCAGTCTACACTGACAGCCTTGACAATGTTAAAGGGGCGTTAGAAGCAGGTGCCAAACGTGTATATTTCGAACCCAATCCAACAAAGAATTGTAACGATAATTGCAATCCATGTTCTCAAATCGGTGCGAATTCGTTTAACACCAATGAAGATGTTGATCCAGAGGAAAATGATAAAATTTCCTCTCTCTTATTCTCAGCTAAAAATTTATGTGATAACTATAATGCAGAATTTATTTGGAAGTGGCCCCAGATAACCCATCAAAATCAAATTAACCATTATTACAAAATTTTAGAATCTCAATTAGAATTTGGTTTAGAAGAGGTCATGGTTGATGGTTTGGGTGCTGCTACAGGAATAAAACAAGTGGCTCCCGATTTAAAATTATCTGGTTCTGCTGGACTTAATATTTGGAACAGGAAAACTGTGCTAATACTATCAAAAATTTTTACCACACTAACAACTTCGGCAGAACTTCCAAAAGAAGATTTGAGAAATGTTATTATAAATTCACGTTTAAAAGGTATAAAAAATCGTTTTGAAATAGTTGTTCAAGGCAATGTTGATGCACTAATTTCTAAGGACTGTTTACTATCCATAGTACCACAAAGAGAAGGTTATACTATGAAAAATCAGTTCTGGGGGATTCAAGATGAAAGACAAAAAATTTTTCCAATTAAAATAGATTCAGAAGGACATACACATATTTTAAACTCAGTTGAACTTTGTTTAATAGACTATCTTCCTAAAATATCCCAAATGGGTATAGATGGTATTGTTATTGACGTTCGAAATAAACCATATAATTATGCCAAGAAAATGACGTCCATTTACTCTGATGGTTTGAGGTACATTAAATGGGATTTTAACACCGATCGAAACATAAATCGACTTAAATCACAGATTAAACTTATTTCCACAGGCGGTATTACCACTGGAAACTATTTA
>PMMY01000090.1:0-1695 GCA_003162655.1 Methanobacterium sp.
ATCTTTAAAAATTTGAGAATTTAATTTTCAGAAATTTATCAACCTAACCTCAAATGGACTATTCGGTTACCAAACATGTTTTTAAATAATGGAATTATAAGAAAGCCATCTTATACTTTTCCATCTGTCTCGATGACGATCGAAATAGTGCCACTCTTCAATGAATTTAATCTGCTTATTCAGTTTCTCCAGTTCTCTCCCATTTTTGACTCCCCAATTGAACTGGACATTCATTNNCTTCTTTTTTGTTAAAATACAAAATACGCCTTCAGCAATTATCAGAACAGGTTTTCCCTTAGGAATTTCCTGTATCCATCTGTAATCAAAAACAGATTTAGCTATCATGTTTTATCGATCTGTTTCTTTAAAGAATTGCTTTCTAAATTTGATTGATTCAGGTAAATCGAGATCATACCAACGTATTTTACCATTATAAAGTCCGGAATACCGAGTATCCAGACCGCAACCAATATTAACAATAACTGAATCAGGATTTTTGTGAATAAATGCCTTTGTAGCTTTATCTAAAATTTCTGTTCTTACGGCGTGCTTATCTGTGTAGCCCATTCACTATCAAATTTAGTGAAATCATATTCTATATGTTCCATCATATCGATTGCTTTAAAATCAACGAAAATTGGATCAGAATGTCTAAATTCAACAGCCCAGAGAGGGATAAGTAATGTTTCTGGTATCCTTTCAAGTGTTGTTCAATTTTTTATACCTAACATTATTATTATTATTATTTTAAANNCTCTTGTAATTTCTTTTACATCTTTGATCCCCCACCGAAAGGGTGCATTTTTTAGAAATGAATTATTATATTCTTTCTTTTTTTCCACAACAATTGGTGTTGTTACTTCCAGAAGCATTTCTGGTTTAATAAATACGTTGCCTAATTTATTTATCAATTTCTTAACTTCATTCTCATTGAAATACATTAATAATCCTTCTGCAATTATTAAAACCGGATCATCTTCCATAATATCCTCAATCCATGTATAATCAAGGACAGATTTAGCTATCATGTGGTATCTATCTGTTTCCTCAAAAAAGTGTTTCCTAATACGGATTGGTTCGGATAGATCAAGATCATACGNNAGGTTAATGATTATTGCATCGGGATTTCTATCCATAAACGCTTGGGTTGCTCTATCTAAAAGTTCAGTTCTGATAACGATGCTAATTTGAGGCATCTGCCTTCCATCGAACTTTGAGAAATCATATTCAATATGTTCCATCATTTCCACAGCTTTATCATCTATAATAATAGGATTGGAGCGTTTTGTTTCAACAGCTCGGGCCCATAATGGTATCAGCAATGTTTCAGAAACACCCTTCAAATTTTGTATCATATTAAACGCTCTTATATTAATTTTTGTCCTTAGTTTTGAATATATTCTCCNNCGGTGGTATAATAATAGTAGTTGCACTTTATATTGTATCAACTTTCATATCCGGTCAAAACGCAGCATTAACAGACTTTTTCCTAACAGGAATAGCAGTTGGATTTATGGTAGGTGGCAACTTCAAATATGGAGCACTAAACGGAGTAATTTTTGGAGTAATTGGCGCGATTATTGTTACTTTAATATTATTGCTAGTTGGTACCCTCTCAGGTTACGGTTCAATGATGGAGCTAATAATCGCTAGCCAATTAACACCGCTGATTTTAGAGATAGTCATGGCTGTAAT
>PMMY01000090.1:1719-3655 GCA_003162655.1 Methanobacterium sp.
TGAACGGACCCGCGGGGATTTGAACCCCGGACCTTCAGATTAGGAGTCTGATGCCCTATCCTGACTAGGCTACGGGCCCATTTGATTTTTTCTTACCCATGAAGTTTGTTAATTGTTTTACAGTACTTAATCTGTTGTTGTAATATGTAAAATACTATTAAAAGAAGTTAATTACGGACCCGCCGGGATTTGAACCCGGGACCTTCGGATTAGAAGTCCGACGCCCTATCCAACTAGGCTACGGGCCCNNTTCCTCTATTTCTTCAGCCTCTTTTAAGAGTGGTTCTGCATTCACTTTTATATTTAACATCTTATTTAAAACATTCACTAAACTGGCTGCAGCTCTAGGATCAGGGTACTGGTTTAAAACCTCTGCAAACAGGCATGATGCTGGAATGTCTTTAGTTGCTGTTCTTGTTAAAAGCGATCCTGATAGTCCGTTAACATTTCCAAACGGCAGTATTGGAAGTTTAAGATCTCCCAATCTTTTGAGAGCATCTTCTGAGTTAGCGGCAGCGGCTACAGAGTCACTTTTTTCCATTACCACCATACTGTTGAAGGTTATTAATTCTTTACTGTTGTTTCTCTCCATCCAATCCACAATTGCATTGGACATATCATATGAAACTGTTGGGGGTATTATGAAATCTGATAAGAATAGAACTATTCCTTCCGAACTGTATATTCTGAAAGGATGAATTGCTATACCTTTGTATAAAACTGCAAGTGGTGGGAATTCTTTAGAGTCTATATATCCTATCTGTTTCATTTTCAGTTCTTCAACAAGTAACCATCCAAGTATGTTTCCGATAAGTCCCAATTCCGGTGATCCTTCTAGGACCACTGCATCTTTAACATCTTCAGATATTATTTTACAGCATTTGTCTTCTGTTTCAACCATTTGAACCATTACCGACACCTCCGGCACCTTCTAAGATATCTCCTGTCTGAGAATCTACATACATCTCTCCAGCCTGGGTGGTTCCATTTAAAATTGGAACGTAATATACTATTTTACCATCCAAGGTTGTGAGATCTGGTGTACCAGCTTTAAAACCAGGTACTAATACATTCTGTTGAACTATGTTTTTAGCTTCTGAAGGTAATATTTTCATATCAGCTTCTCCTGATCCATTTTTTGGAGAAGATATTGATTGTGTTCCTGAAATTGCTGAACCTGTGGGGGATGCTGAAGATCCATGATTGAATGAGGTCTGAGCTTGAGTGACACTTGGTTGCCAAATCCCTGGAGTTGTGGTGGTAACCTGATAGCTTGCAGCTACAACACCTATTAAAAGTACAATCACAATTGGAATTAATATTTTTTTGCTAATCACTGGGTTCAACTTTTAATTTTTTCATANNTTTGAATTTATAACTTACTATAACTTTACATTTTCTAATTATTCTGCTAAAGAAATAGTATAAAGTTAATATATATTGACAAATATTACCAATTGATACTAATAATTAATATTTCACCCGCTTCAATAAGGAACTCATAGTTTAGTTCCTCATGATATATAAATTTTGCACTTTAACCTTCAAAGAAAAGGTTATAATATAATATATAATCAAGAGAAATATTGATGTTCAAAAGATTATATAAAAACAAGAGGTGATACATTTGAGCGAAAAAATAGTTATATCGCCAACGTCACGACAGGAAGGACATGCAGAATTAGTCATGGACGTCGATGATGAAGGAATCGTAACTAAGGGGCGATACTTTAGTATTACTCCTGTTAGAGGTCTTGAGAAAATAGTAACAGGNNACTCTAGCATCAGTAGAAGCTATAGACGACTCTTTAGGTATTGAAATACCAAAAGCAGCTAGGCAGTTAAGAGAGCTTACACTAGCAGCTCACACAATTAACAGCCATGCAATACACCACTTCTTGATAGCAGCTGACTTCGTACCAGAAAACCTAATGGC
>PMMY01000025.1:0-335 GCA_003162655.1 Methanobacterium sp.
TATCCTAATAAAAAAATAATAAATTTATACAACACAATTTATTTTAAAAACTTGATAATGGGGATATTAACCAAATTATAAATGTGTGTTGCCTGCATACTTTAATTTCTCTATAAATCTGTTCGGTTGCTGTAAATGAGTTAGTATGGTTGATGTGTAACTAACATAATAGATTCATTGAGAAAGATAAATAATTTAATAATAAGAAAGTCTAACAGTTTAACACTGAAAATATAATTAATGCGAAAAAAAATTTGGATATAATTTTGTGCCCATAAAATATGAAGGAAGTTATCGTTGGGAGTTACCCTGTTATGAAGAAAGTATTTTTATGG
>PMMY01000025.1:408-5198 GCA_003162655.1 Methanobacterium sp.
GAGAATTATGAGTATAATAAATATATGAAATCGAAAAAGGTGTTTAAAAAATGTTGATGGGAATAAATCTATTTGGTATGCCAGATATACTGCCGAGTTTGTTAATATTGATTAAATATTCAGCTTTAATAACCAGTATTGCCAATATCTTCCTTTTAATCGGAATGCTCTATGTATACCTTGAAAGATACTTGAATGTAAAATCTAAATTCACCACAACCCTGGTTTTATTCTCATTACTTTTCCTGGTTCAAAACATATTATTTTCAGTTTATTTCCTATACAACCCTCCAGAAACTGTAATCAACGCGGTTTTACCATTAGTATTTCTAGGACTAGAATTCACTGCTCTAGCTTTACTATTGATGATAACAAGGGAATAATCATAAATAATTTTTTATTTAAAACTTTTTTTTTTAGTTGGATTAATTTATTGAAGGATTTAAACTGTTTTTTCCCAGTCAATAATTTATATTGTAACTCTAATTTGGAATGAATTTGGAGGGAAAATAGAGGAAAAGCTGAGGAAATTTTGGAAAAACTACTTTTAAGAGGTTAAACTAGATTTAAGTAATCAAGAAATGATTAAAAAATATTCAAAGGGATCCACATTTCTGAAATAGAAAAAATCCATCCTTTGAGTTAAACAAAATGGAGGATAAAAAATGGTAAATGTTAAAGAAATTAAATCGGTCAAACTGACACCTTTTACTAAGATGTCAGCTACCATATATGGAATTTTGGGGTTAATTTCAGCTGTAGTGGTGCTAATAGCACTTGCGATAGTACAGGCTACAGGGGTTATTACTCAACTGGGACAGTTTAATGTTGTAACAGGAATAGGAATACCACTAATAATTCTCATTCCAATAGCATCATTTTTCATTACAATCGCAGTTAGTTTTTTCTCTGCAATACTTTACAATACATTAGTACCAAGATTAGGCGGTATAAAATTGGAACTTGAGAATAATGATGTGGAAAAAATTCCAGTGATTCCATTTGCCCTGATTCTGGCAGCTATAGGGGCAATATGGGCTTTTATAGTTGGATTAGTACTTGCAGCATTGATTTCACCACTATTCTCATTAATCGGTACGTTGCCCGAAGCAGCTAATATTACAGCTAATTTTACCAACGTTACTGGAGCCGCTCTACCAACAAGTGGAGCATTTGGTGCAATAGGAGCAATAGTTACCGTGTTGTTAATAATAGGACTGCCTATAATGGCATTCGTATTCGGATTTATTTGGAACGCTTTATTTGCAATATTCTACAACTACCTGGTCACCAGAGTAGCTAAAATCAAATTAGAATTTGCAGCAATTAGCGGGAACCTTCACGAACTTAAACACATACCCGTACTACAAACCGCCCTTGCAGTGGCACTTGTATATGCCATATTAGGACTTATATTTGGTATTCTATCCAGGAACTACGCAGAATTTATAACTAACTTTGTGCAGTATTTCATAGAAACCGCATTAATAGCAATTCTATACAACTACCTGGCACCTAAGATTGGTTCAATTAAATTAAATCTAGAATAAATAATATCTAGATTTATTTAATTTTTTTTAAAAATGATCAAATTGAATTAGGGTGAAAAATTATGAAAGCAGTTGTATGTACAAAATACGGACCACCTGAAGTTCTACAACCTAGAGAAGTAGNNAGAAGTAGAAAAAGATGTTCCCAAGGATAATGAGATATTAATTAAAGTTCATGCCACAACAGTTACCTCAGGTGACACCAGAATACGAGGTTTCAAAGTTCCTCTCTCTTTCTGGCTCCCTGCTCGAATAGCTCTTGGTTTTAGAAGTCCTAAAATAAATATACTTGGAGCAGAATTAGCTGGTGAAATAAAATCAGTAGGTAAAGACGTAAAAAAGTTTAAAGCAGGTGATCAGGTTTTCGCATATCCCGGACACCATGGTGGGGGTTATGCTGAATACACATGCATTAGAGAAGATTCTGCAGTAGCAATCAAACCAACAAACTTAACATATGAAGAGGCAGCAGCTGTCTCATTTGGAGGTAATACAGCCTTATATTTCCTCACACAAGCTGATATCAAAGATGGACAAAAAGTGCTCATTTATGGAGCCTCTGGAAGTGTTGGCACTTATGCTGTTCAGCTTGCCAAGTACTTTGGAGCGGAAGTCACTGGAGTATGCAGTTCATCAAATATAGAATTGGTGAAATCTCTAGGAGCTGATAAGGTAATTGATTACACTAAAGAAGATTTCAGTAAAAATAGTGAGATCTACGATGTTATTTTTGACGCAGTAGGCAAGAGTTCAATTTCAGATTGTATGGAATCGCTTCAAAAAGAAGGAGTCTATCTCCAAGCAGTTGCAACACCAGCAACAAGTCTTCGAATGCAATGGACTTCAATTACAAACAGCAGGACACTAATAGGTGGAACAGCAGTTCCAAAAACTGAAAATCTAAATATTCTCAAAAAACTTGTTGAAACTGGAAATATAAAACCTGTAGTTGACAGAACATATCCAATTGAAAAAATCATTGAAGCTCATAGATATGTAGACAAAGGACATAAAAAGGGAAATGTGGTTATAACTGTGGATCATATTGAAAGATAAATGCTAAAAGTTATCAATTATTATCATCTTTAGGTAGAGTGTTATGAATTATAAAAAATTGGGAAAGATCATAGGAATAAGCTTGGTCATAGTAATAATTGCAGCTGTATTAGGGTTTAGTATTGCATTTTACGATGTTATGGGGTTCAATGACAAAGAATCTCAAACATTGAATCCAGATGGTGCAGTTGTTGGAAATGCAATGGTGGTTTATGACCCTGGCATAACTGGAACAGCTAAAAAGGTTGCTGATTCCATTGCAAAGGATTTGCAGGCCAAGGGTTACAGAGTAGAACTTGCAGGTATAAGTAGCTCTAAAGCAGATAATATTTCTGATTATAGTGTTATAGTTGTTGGAGGACCAATATACGATGGAAATGCAAGCAGTTCTGTAAATGAATACTTGAAAAATTTGAAAATATCTCAAAACACATCATTAGGAGTTTTTGCCAGTGGTATGGATCCCGATTCTGCTAAAGACAATGTAACACTTTTAAAAGAAGCAGCACCACTTCCAGAAAATAGTGATCTTCAAATAAAGGCTGTAATGAAAGTAGTTAATGGGAATATAGATAATAATGCCATCAATAATTTTGTAAATAAACTACTGCAATAAAGAGAATAATGGAATTTATAAGAATTATATATTTATTTTTTTGGAGCTAAAGATGTTCAGAGTCTCTCTTCCAAATGCCCTTAGTTACATCAGAATAATATTGTCACCCATATTTTTTTACACCTTTATCAATAACCTAATTTTAATTTCAATAGGAATATTAGTTTTAGCAGGAATAACAGACATTTTAGATGGATTTATAGCCAGACAAAGGGGTTTATCTTCTAGTAAAGGAGCATATCTTGATGTGACATCGGATTTTATCTTGATCATCTCATGTTTCTTAGCATTCGTTACTATTGGTTGGTACGACTCTTTGATTCTCGTATTGATCTTTCTCATGTTCATTCTATTTATTGGAACATCTGGTCTTAAAAAACCAGTATATGACCCGGTTGGAAAATATTTGGGAGCATATCTTATGGTAATGATTTTCATCTCACTTATATTTCCAGAACCAGTTGTAAGACAAATTTTAGTAATCTTGCTACTTATAATGAGTTTATGTTCTATAATTAGTCGTTTAACTGTATTTATATGACGTAATACAAAAAACCAGTTTGATGAAAATATTTTATATTAAAATTTATATATTGAATGAAATTTCTTTAAATTATTTTAACACTCCAATATCATTAGCTAATTCTAAAATATTGATATTATCGTCTGAAATTCAGTAATCACATTTTATTCATGGTTTTGGAACAGTTTATCACCAAAATTTCATTATGATATTCTACTGTGTGCATACTGTATAATCATCAGTTTCTGAGTAAAAGATATAATGATGAATTTATCCACCTTTGATTATAGTGGGTAGTCCAGAATGATCTGATTCAAATGTTGTTTCACGGTAAGGCAAGGTCGAACCGGTCCAGGTTCATGACCTTGTTCCACGCCGTTATAAAGTCGTGCAAAAACTTCTCGGAGGAGTCCACACTTGCATAGACTTCCGACAATGCCCGGAGCTGGGAGTTTGAACCGAAGATGAGGTCGACACGTGTACCGGTCCATTTGAGTTCGTCCGTTGCCCGGTTCCGTCCCTCGAACACATTATCATCTTCCGCGGATGTATTCCATGCAGTTCTCATATCAAGCAAATTCACAAAGAAATCATTGGTAAGCGCCTCGGGTCGCTTAGTGAAGACGCCATGCTGGTTTTGTCTAAAGTTGGCATTCAGGACACGTATACCTCCAATGAGAACCGTCATCTCAGGAACGGTTAATGTCAGCAATTGCGCTTTGTCAACCAGCAACTCTTCGGGCCTAACAGCGTTAAGAGTCTTCTGATAGTTGCGGAATCCGTCTGAGATCGGTTCAAGTACGGCAAAGGAGTCCACATCGGTCTGCTCCTGCAATGCGTCCATACGTCCCGGAGTGAAGGGTACCGTTACAGCATGACCTGCATTTTTCGCAGCCTGCTCAACACCCGCGCAACCACCCAAAACTATCAGATCAGCCATTGAAACCTTTTTGCCGTCCAACTGGGTATCATTAAATTCGCTCTGGATACCTTCGAGCATCTCTAGCACTTTGGCTAGCTGGGCTGGTTGGTTGACTTCCCAATC
>PMMY01000025.1:5377-5508 GCA_003162655.1 Methanobacterium sp.
AGGTCGGTGGTCAGCATGCCTGGGGAGCGACGCTTTGACGGGTCGTGCGGATCCGGCACGGTATCGGCGCCTGTTTCACCCTTCGAATTCCACTGATATGCACCGGCTGGGCTCTTTGTCAGCTCCCATTC
>PMMY01000297.1 GCA_003162655.1 Methanobacterium sp.
CGAGGTCATACAAGTAATTTATGGTGGATAACAGAATTAAACTTGGATTAATTAATATTATTTACCATAAAGATTTTTTTTGGAGATGTGAAATGAAAGATTATGATCTGATTGAGGGTTACATATCAAATTACTTTGATGTGGGTGGATTTCATTCAACTCCTGAAGGCTCTTTTTTTGTTGTTAACGATTACGATGTCCATAAATTTTCAAGATTAATTGATGATTTGGATAAAGTGGGTTACATACCATTTATGGAAAGATATAACGGAATTTACAGGATAGGAATTGCTAAAAAACAAGAAAAGGGCGAATCCCGTGTTCACATCAATGTAATTCTCTTCATAGCAACAATTGCAACCACTATTTTTGCAGGTTACACATTTGCTGGGGGTAACATAGGGGATGGTGTGGCCTTTGCAGTTGCATTGTTAAGTATTCTAGGAGTTCATGAAACTGCTCACTATTATGCTGCTAAAAAACATGATGTAAAATCATCTTTACCCTACTTTGTCCCAGCACCAACATTAATAGGAACATTTGGTGCAGTAATAAATGTTAAATCACCGATACCCAATAAAAACTCCCTATTTGATCTAGGATTCAGTGGACCAATAGCAGGTATCATTGTAACTATTCCTGTCCTTATAATTGGAATATATCTCTCAAAAATAGTCCCAACNNGGGCTGCAAATTCATCCTATTGTGTTCGCGGGATGGGTAGGAATAATAATTACTCTTCTGAACCTCATGCCTGTTGCCTTTCTTGATGGCGGCCATATTATTAGGTCGTTATTCACTGAAAAAATTCATCGAACTATATCTATAATCGGAGTTCTAGTAACATTAGCTCTTGGATGGATTCCAATGGCCATACTCATGATGTTGATATTGGTACTAAACAGAAGACACCCTGGAGCTCTTGATAATGTTTCAAAGTTGACTTTAGGGAGGAAAGTGATGGCTGTGGTGATGTTGATAATTTTTATACTATGCCTTTCACCAGCTCCAACCATTTTGTAAATCTAATTGATTATTCATAATCAAAAAAAATATTAAGAAAATTTGATCGAAATTATAATATTTAAAATTTGGAGATAAATATGAAAGTTCACTATGAATGTGCAGCATGNNTTTTTAAGACAGACAAGGGAAGCATTAGACCTTGTAACAGATAACGAATCATTGAAGATGGACATCACTGAGAAGGTTTTGAAAATTGTATCTAAAAATTTTCATAAAGGTGCAGTTTCCAATGTAATAGGCACAGAGGTACACAGAACCATAAAGGAAGAAACAGGAAACAATGATCCCTACATTAAAGAGAGGGAGATATCCAATGATATAGCATTAGATTTTCTTCCACAAGTCGAAAAGATTCTGAGAGAAGGAAATACCCTCAAAAATTATATTAAGGTGGCAATAGCAGGAAATGTCATAGATTTTGGGGCGCTTGGACTGGATATGGATATGGAATCTCTGATCATCAACACCATTAAAAAGGATCCTGTCCTGGACTCTACAGAAGACCTCGAAGAGGAGTTAAAACGTTCAAAAACAATTATTTACCTTGCAGACAACATAGGGGAAATAGTTTTTGATAAAATCCTAATAGAGGAGATCAAAGAGTACGATGTGGATGTGGTAGTTGCACTTAAAGAAAAACCAATACTTAACGATGCATGTGTTGTTGATGCAATAAAAATAGGTCTTGATAAATTTGCCAAACTTACCTCCACAGGCACAGATTCAATTGGAATAATAGAAGAGGATGTATCTGCAGAGTTCATGGAACTATTCAATAAATCAGACATGGTGATAGCAAAAGGATTGGGCAACTATGAAGGACTGGGAGAAATGGATCTAAAGGATAAACCCGTTTTTTGTCTTTTAAACGCCAAATGTCCACCAGTTGCAAGGGATATTGGTGTGGAATTAGGGGATAATATTGTTTTAAAGTTAAATCCTTAATATTATTTTTAATTTTTTATTAACGATACTTTTAACATGATGATATAGTAGAATGCATATGTTGAAATTTTTACTTATTAGTATAAATGATAACATGTTACAGACTTAATCAAATTTACATACTAATCTGCCCTACTGTTCAGTACTTTATTTAAATTATTAGAGGGTTTGATTTTTTTAAACATAGTAAATGTTATATAGAAGAGAAGGATAGAATCACAAATATAAAGTTTGAGATAAAAATAGTGTCAAAATGGGTGGTATCACTTAAGGTTCAAGTTTGTAGTACTTTGTTCATTGATTTCTAGATTGATATTCACTACTACTCACATATACACTATTCATATTGCAGGGGATAAAAAATGAACTCAGAGTTTCTAGAAAACAAAGAAATAATTGTAGCCTCTAACAGAGGACCCGTGGTATTCAAAAAAGATAAGAAGGGAAACATAAAATTAATACGTGGTGCAGGAGGCATTGTCGGTTCAATGATTCCTTTTTTGAAAAAAACACATGGTAAATGGGTTTCTTCTGCGATTGGAGAGTGTGACCAGTATATAAATAATAAATTCACCAATAAAGTGCCTATTCCATTAGATGACCCCGAATATTATGTCCAATTCATCAAAACAGAAATAGATATTTACAATGATTTTAATGGTAAATTCGCAAATCCTTTATTATGGTTTATTCACCATTCTATGTGGAATCCACCTTATTCACCATGTGCAGACGAGGAATTGCATAAAGCATGGGATTCATACCAATATGTGAACACAATGTTTGCAGCAGCAATAGGAGAAGACGTAAATAAATCAGAAAAGACTCCAATAGTAATGTTACAAGATTATCATCTNNTTCCAGCAATTGCCAAATCACATGCAAATCGATATATTAGACAGTATTTTAACAAATAATGTCTTAGGATTCCATATTCCGCGTTACATGAACAATTTTTTACAAACAGTTAAACAAATTTTACCAACTGCTTCTGTGGATGAAATAACTGGAGACATAATATATAATGGACATGTCTGCCATGTAAGAACATATCCTATCAGTGTTGATATGGAGACACTCCAGACACAGGCACAGGATCCGGAAGTCATTTCTAAGCAAGCAGAAGTAGATGAAATAATTGGAAACTGTAAGTTAATTTACAGGACAGACAGAACAGACTTATCTAAGAATATTATCCGGGGATTTCAGGCTTATGATATGTTCCTTGAGAAATATCCAGAATGGAGAGAAAAAGTTAAGTTTGTAGCGACTTTAATGCCCTCAAGGCTAGATATAAAGATTTACAGGGAATACACAGATAAAATTAGGGAAATAGTTAAGGAAATCAATGAGAAATACGCTACCCCTGATTGGCAACCAATTAAATACATTTGTAAGGGAGATTACAACTTAGTGGTTGCTCTTTTGAAAAGATATGATGTTTTAATGGTTAATCCTATATTGGACGGTATGAATATCGTAGCCAAAGAAGGAAGTGTAGTAAACGAAAATAATGGTGTTTTAATTCTTTCTAGCGGAGCAGGATGTTATGAAGAATTAAAAGATGGTGCAATTTGTATAAATCCTTTTGATTTAAGACAAACTGCAGAATCAATTGATATGGCTTTATTAATGGATGAAACAACCAAATCTCAGATGATTGGTAAGACTAGGAAGGCTATTCAAATAAATGACCTGAATAAATGGGTTTCAGATCAATTAAGGGATATTGAGGCAGTCATGCATGAAAATATAAAACTTAAATTTAATGAAAACCCTGAAGAATCTCGTGAAATGAACTGAAATTAAAGATATTTGAATAGCAAATGAAAAAAAATCTATGATTTAAACTATAAGGATAGTATTTAATGTCGATTCAACTTCACGATTCTTTAAAAATAGCTGAAAAAGAGAAGGCTTTGCCAAGAGTAATTGCTTACAACCGGATTGATGGTCCAGGTTCCAGTTTAGATCTAAGTGAATTTCAGCAGGCATTCTGGAAAATGCCAGATATAATAGAGAAAGATGATCCAGCAGTGAAATGGACATGTAACCTTCCGAGGACAGTAGGCATAACAATTGACACAGGTACTAGAATTGAAGCTCATCCTTTCAATCCTGATCTTATAGGTGTTAAATCTGTTGAATATAAAACTGAAGTTACAGCTTCGCCTGGTGAAGTAATTCCAGTCAAAGAAAACTGGTTACTTAAAATAATCGAAATATTTGATATTAAAGGGGTTAAGTTTATTTTAAAGAATCGNNCTTGCAAATGAATTAGCAGGACGACCATTTAGCAAGATTCAATTGATTTCCTTAGCTTCTCGTATTGAACAAAGTTTCGGAGTAAGTATCACTGGAACGCAGGAACAATCCAATGTTATTTTTGGAGGAGTTACTGATTATGTATGGTTTCCATGGGGAAAACCAGGATATCCTGGTACAGGTTACGGGGAATCTTCAAGATTTGAATTGATACCACCAGAAGATTATGGACTCTTAGAAGAAAGAACAGCTATTTTTCATTCTGGAAAAGCNNTTCATAACTGAATCTGGATATAACTTACATTTCAAGAAAATGAAGGTAGCTTACGAGTTTCGTGAAGGATTAAGACTACAAAAATGGGATCATGTAATGAGATCAATAGAAAAATATCGTAAAATACGTACAAAACTATGCGAAGGGTATATGAAAAATTCTATCGATTTAATGGAACGTGCTAAAAGTAGTAACTGTACTACTTTCCCTCTAGGTGCTGGTGGTGGAGGAGGAGTCCTTTTATTTTCTCCAAACCCAGAATCTTTACTAAAGTTACGTGAGGATCTTAAAGGGATTTATAATGAAATACCCTTTAAAATTCGATCTAGTGGTCATGAAATTAATAATATCAAAATATAGGGATTAATAAGACTATTTCGTAGTACTAATGAAGATATTATAAGATATTTATTTTTATAGTGACTTAACTACATTTCATTCCGAATTGATTTTATATCCCTAAATTGATCTGTTATCCAATCGTAAATATTTCTGCTGGCTACAATATTGTTTAAATTTACTAATCGTTTTTTTCTCTCATTTTCGCCCATTGTTATAGCTTTATAAAATGCCTCTGCAGTCTCGCTAATATCATAAGGATTCACGGGAATGCTATCATCTTTGATCTCATCAAAACAACCAGCAGTTTCAGATAATATTAATACCCCATTTTCTTTGTTTATAACGGCTGCTTCTTTGGGAACTATGTTCATACCATCAGAGATGGGATTTACTATAATACAGTCGTAGTTTTTAAACGCCGCAACAACCAAATTGTAATCAGCTTTAAAGAGGCATTCTATGGGTTTCCAATTATTATCACCATATTTATGATTAATTTCTTTGATGATGCTGTGAATATCATTTAAATAGTACTTATATTCATTTATCTGTTGTCGGGTGGGTTTTCCAGTGGTTAAAAATACTACTTTTCCGATGTACTCAGGGTGTTTATCTAAAAAGATGTCAAATGCTTTAAAACCTCTTATAATATTTTTGCTTAGGTCTGCCCGGTCTGTTCTGTAATAAAGGAATTTATCCCCTTTAATATTTTTTACAATTTCTTCTTTTTCTAATACTTCCTTTGAAGCTGCCAGTTTTTTTATTCCCTCCGAATCTACTGATATGGGATAACTCTTAACATGAGTTTTGTTATTATTGAGATGTACTATTTTGTTTTCGTAGTCTATTTTGTCTGCAAACTCTTCACAGGTACCAAGAAAGTTGTTCACATATCTTGGAATATGGAAACCGAGAAGGTCATTTGAAAGAAGGCTATCTATTATTGACTCTCTCATGTAATAGGGTAAAATGTTAAAATAATCTGATTGTGGCCAGGGAATATGTATAAAATGGCTTAAAAAAGTTTTTTCCAATTTATGACGAATGAATGCAGGACAGAGATATAGATGATAATCTTGTAACATTATCATAGGCTCCTTTTCATTGCGCTTGCATTCTTTTACTACATGATCTGCAAATTTCTTGTTCATATGGATGTAACCCTTTTTCCAAGCTTGGTGGATCTTATCATCAATGTCTGGAGTATAGGGGCTATTCCACATGTAGTGTTGTAAAAACCAAAGAAGTGGATTACTTATTACACTGTAATATTCTTCGTAACGTTTTTTCTCTTCTAAAACAAATTGAACCCAAAATTTGGGGTCATGTTTTGGTATGGGGACCTTGTTTCCAGGAAACCGGGTAGCTTCTTCAACATCTCCTGGGGTCATGGCACTTGCAATCCACACACCATTCAATGCTTCCATAAGGGGCATTAATGTAGATACAAGTCCTCCTGCACCTCTTTTCATCTTTATATTATCATGGGTTTGTTGAAATTCAATT
>PMMY01000201.1 GCA_003162655.1 Methanobacterium sp.
TTAATTTGAATTAATTTTAATTGATCAACAAATAGTTATTTATTCCTTCCACTTAAAAAAAGTTTTTAATTGAAATTTTTCTAAAAAAGGATAAAAAAAGGATAAGAGGGTGTATTTAATATGTTACACCCCAAACCATCACTCCTGGCTGACCATACAATGATTTGAAATGGGTTAAACCCGCACCGCCCTCAAAGAAAAGCTTTGTGAACATGGAGTTTTCAAGTTCCTTATTCATTGCCACTGCAATATAGGTGTCATTCTCATTTATAAGCAGTATTGAGTACTGGCTTGAATTAGATACAAGTGTTTGAGTTACAGTGTTGTTGTTGATCAATGTTAGTGTGTGTGGTTGTATTACAAGTGAACCATTTCCAGTTTGTAGTTCGTTGGATATTTCATTTAAAGTCGCTGTTGTGTCGTTGCTGGTTATAGCATTGGTATCTACTATTCCTGCTGAAATATTGTTGGTTCCGTTAGCTTGAGCAACAACTGCATTACCTCCAATAAGTAATGTTTTATTGTTAACCGTGGTGGAATTCATCTGTGCAGCTAAGTACTGGTAGTTAGTTCCATTGTTACTGGTAAAATTCCAGCTACCAAAATAAGACCACCATCCTGCTTTTCCAACCATATCTGAACTGGTTATTAATACATCAGGGGTAGGGTTATTCGGATGAGTGTATTGGACTATAGTTTGGGCTTGGTCTGGAGTTAAATTATATTGTGTTGTCATTATGGATATTGCTTGTGTTTTATTCACTCCTAGAATGTTATTAAGTATCTCTGCACTTTTTCCAGTATTATTTGTATAATTATCCAGAGTTAAGGGAGCCATATCCCCACTCGATGCAAGCATTCTAAGTATACCTACTGAAAGTGTTTCATTACTCGTTAAGAGTGCTTTCCCTACCCAATAGGCCCGTGGACTATTCTGAGATGAACCATCAAATGTCACTGGCCTATCAGCCACTGCTGTAAATAGGTGTCCGAAATCCCACCATGATGTAATCACTGTATTATTTGATGTGTTATTGTTTATCCATTCAAGTGAAGACACCATGGAATTATCAGTACCCGGAACTACGGTACTTGATATTCCGTAGGCTGATGTTATCGGTGAAAATACAACGGCAATTACAATTACAGCCATGATTATTTTTTGATAAGAGATGTTCTTAACATGACCCTTTACATAACTAAGGAGGATTCCAACAAAGATACCTGCACTGAGAGCTATTGGAAGAGAAAAATTCTCAATAAATCTTACACCCTTGGTCATTGCATAGGCTGTGATCAAAAGCCATAAAGAAAATAGTACAATGTAAAATATGTAATTCCTCTTTTGGGGTATTTGATCTGGTTTTATTATCTTTGTATCCTTCTCAATCTCCTTTTCATCTTCTTTCCTGCGATTCCTTCCCCTTCTCCTAGGTTTTCTAGGTTTTTTATCAGGTACTTCCTTCTTAACTTCTTTAGGCTTTAACTTCCAAATAAGGGCAATAACTCCAAATATTCCAAATAATAAGGGTAAAAATCCCCCAACACCATTAATAACCTCAGTTATTGAGGGTATCTGTAGTTCTGATACAGATATATAAACATTTGGATATGATGTTGACTGAACAGCTGACTGAAGTTTAGTTACACCTATTGGTGATTCTAAACCTGAAAAAAGTCCAGATAAGCCTAGGGAAATTGACATTAGTATCAAACTCAAGACTAAAAATACTACAAATGTGTATATTTCCGGTTTATCATTAAACCATGCCAATTTTCCTTTGAAGTAATCTGATTTGATGGGTTTGAAATTGAATAAAAATTTTGAAACAAGTAAGTAGATAACAACAGTGGCTATAATCAGATAAAAGATGTACCACCATCCCTCCCATGCCAATGTAAATACTAACATTGAAATTGCTGACAAGCTCGCATAGATCGTTCTGGATTTCATGTTCTTAGCAAGAATACTGTAAATAAAGAACATAACAACCAAAAGAGGTAATAGCATGTTAAACTGGTCAGTATCAAAGAAACCTGCAAATGTGTGTGCAAAGTACGCTGGTGCAAGTCCAACTAATAATCCTGCTGTTATTCCACCATAATCGTTAGTAATTCTTCTTATCAACAGATAAGCTGGTATAACTGCTAGGGAAGCAATGAAAGGTGCAATCCAAATTGCAACAGCATTTAAAGGCACATGCTTAAATAGATTAACAAATTTGTATGTGAATGCTGTTAAATAAACTATTAATGGAGGATATTCCGCACTCTGACCCGGTGGATAGGAGGAATGAAGATCCCAGTCGGTACCGTTTATCTTGGTATCTCCTAGATATCCATGATTAAGATAATCTTCTGTAAGCCTTAAATTGTAGTAAGAGTCCATCTCACTGAAAAATGCCAATCCATTTTGATCCTGATAAAATGATTTTGCTTGGTCTGGTACACCACCTATACTGGCAGCCTCGGCCCTTATTGAAAACACCACTAAAAACAATAAAATTATGATTATAAATTTTCTATACTTGTACAGCAGTTCTTTTGCACTCATATTAATCTCCTATTGTTCAACAATTATCAAATTGTTGAGTATGATTCAATGATTTGTATACTACATCATATTATATTTATTGATTTTTTTTAGAAATCATCCATAAAATTTAATTTTATAGTTGATCCAATCTTTTTGGATTTTTTTAATGATAATAAGAGTTTATTGAATTTAATTTGAATATATAATTTTTAATTTAATTAAATCGATAATATAACAATGAATAAAGAAGTTCTATCTATTTAATAAATAACTCTTATTTTGAACTTTTTTTTAGAAATCAAGCAACTTGTTATGGTTTTTTAGTTTTCTTAGCTACAGATTTCTTAGTTTTGGTTTTATTGGTAGGCTTTTTAGTTTTTTTAACAGCTGTTTTGCCTGTAGCTTTCTTAGCAGCAGCTTTCTTAGCAGTCTTTTTAACTTGATCTTTATCTGTGGTTTTCTTTTCACCTTCATTTTCTTCTAGTGATTTTGTAAACCGGCACTTAGGGAATCCACTGCAACCAACAAACTCACCATATCGTCCGGATCTTTTAATAAGATCGCTTCCGCATTCAGGACAAACTCCAACGATTTCATTTGAAGGTTCTCGGTCTTCCTTACCACATTTTGGATCCAAACATGCCCTTTGCCGAGGTTTTCCAAACGAAATCAGGGGGAGTCCACATTCTTCACAAGTTGTTTTAAGAACGGTAGCTCCCATGGGCATAGAATAAGTTGATTTACAATCAGGATATCCAGAGCATCCAACAAATGTACTTCCTTTTGGTCTATCAATTAAGATAAGGTTTTGACCGCAGTTACATTTTCCTACAACTCTGCTTTCTCTATAAGATCTATAGAGTTCTTCACCCACTTTAAGCTTGTTATTTTCGATATCATCCAGTATAGAGTTTACTTCGACCTTGGCCCTTTCAATGATCAAGTCTTTGTCCACAGTCCCCTCCAGAATTTCTTCAAGTTGACTTTCAAATTCCCTTGTGAGCTCTTCACTGGTTATTTTGTTTGAATATTTTTTCAGGGTATCTATAAGGTGTTCACCAAGTTCGTTAACTTTTATCTTCTTTCCTTCTACATATTTTCGATTGTAAAGTATAGATATTATATTTGCCCTTGTTGATTTGGTTCCCAACCCTCGTTTTTCGAGTTCTCTGATAAGTGAAGCTTGATTGTACCTTGCTGGCGGTTTAGTTTCCTTCTCTTCACTTCTAATATCCTTAACAGTCAGTGTTTCTCCCTCTTTTATTGAGGGAAAAACATCGGCATCAAGTTTTTTGAAGGGGGTGAGATCCATCCATCCCATTTTAGCCATCCTCTTCCTGGAGAAGTTGAAATCCTGATTTCCAATTTTGAGGTAAGTTTTCATGGACTCTAAAATTCCATTTTCACCAAATACAGATATAAACCTGTATGTTATGAGTTCGTAGAGCTTACGGTAATCTGTTGTTAGCTCCTTTGGAAGAACTCCTGTAGGGTGTATGGCAGGGTGAGCTTCATCTGTTTTTTTCCCCTCATTTGGTTTATATGGTTTTTTAAGCTTTGCAACTTGATGTTTGAACGAAGCATTATAACTGAGTCTTTTAAGTATTTTTTCGACACCTATGCTTTTTGGGAGTTTCTGTGATGATGTACGTGGATATGATGTAAAACCTTCAGTGTATAGGTTTTGTGCGATCTGCTGTGTCTTTTTAGGACTGAATCCAAAGATTGCGTATGCCTCAGATTGTAGGGAACCTAGGTCGAATGGGAATGGGGGTGTTTTTACAGTTTCTTTGAGATCAATGCTGTCAATTAATGCATCTTTACCTTCGCAGTCTGCAAATATTTCGTCTGCAACATTCTTATCAAATATCTTACCCGCTTTGTGATCTGCTGTAATACCTTCTTCTATGTCTGGGACTTCTAGATCAGCTTTTATCACCCAATATGGTTCGGGTATGAACTTTTGGATCTCCTTCTCTCTTTCGACAAGTATAGCCAGGGTTGGTGTTTGAACACGGCCTGCAGAAAGCTGTATATAGCGTTTAGTGGCCTGCATAACTGAATCTGTAAGGGACTTGGATATGTTTACACCAAAAAGAAAATCAAGAACATGCCTTGCAATACCACTGTCAACTTGGTTAAAGTCTATGTCCATTGGATTTTCATAAGCTGCAGTTATGTCCTCGTCTGTGAGAGTTGAAAATTTCATTCTCACAGCATTGTCGAAGCTTTTTTCACCGCAAGCGTACTTCATTGCATTGTAACCTATTAGAGTACCTTCTATATCGTAATCGCATGCATGCACAAATCTGTCAGCATTTTTTGAGAACTTTTTTATGGCATCGACATAGTCTTTAACATACTTCTTCTGTTTATCCTTCTCGTAGAGTGGAACCCACTCAACATCAAATAACCGACCCTGTTTTTTATTTCGGGGTGCAAGTGAATACAAATGACCTACTGCAGCCAGAACAGTAGTTTTATTACCATTTTCCTCAAATTCATAGTACGAAACTTTTTTATATTTCTTTTTTACTGAATTTTTTGAAAGAGCCGAAGATATCTTCTCAGATGCCTTTGGTTTCTCGCATATTATGACTTCATGCATTTATATCACTCGTAATCTGTTTAAATAAAATTTTTTTTAGATTGAATAACCATTTAATTTTTCAATGTATTGTATGATAATTATTACATAACAACTGAAACTAATTTAATATTTTTAATAAGTAGACTTTGTATATTTAAAAGCATGGACATATATATAATATACTT
>PMMY01000008.1 GCA_003162655.1 Methanobacterium sp.
TTTTTCATATTGCTGATGATCATTATAATAGTTTGCAATAAGCATCTGATACCGCCATTGTTTATCGAGCGATAAAGCTCTTTTCAGATCAGCCTCGCATTGTGAATCGTTATTACCTTTAAGGATTTCAGCACGTGCAGCATAGAATGGAGCATAATCAAGCTGGTCATTACACGAGAGGAGGAGCTTGACACTCTCATCAATACGGTTTCTGTCGCTGTAAATAAGTGCCAGATGATATTTGAGTAACCAGTCATCCTGTCTGGTCAGCAATTGCTCAAGCACATAGCCGGTTTCAGACCGGAAGGGAAAGTTAAAATCCGGATTAATGCCTTTACAATCTGCTTTTAAATTCTTCAGGAAGCTCATCCAGCATATTGTTTCGACACTAACAGGAGATAAGGAAAAGACCTTCTCAGCCTCCCTGAGGCAGCCTGAATCGTAATNNAGGAAGTAAAATTTATTTTTGTTTCTTCACTATTGGAAAGAAGATATTTTTCAAATCGTACAAAATGGTTCAGCGGATCATACGACAGAATCGTCTTCAACACTTCTTCAGCTTTTACCCGGTCATTCTGACAACGTGAGATAACAGCCTGCAATTGTAAAGCTTCAATATTGAAACGGTTGAAATCAACTGCACGCTCAGCGTAACCCATTGCCCTACTGAAATCCTTTTCCATAAGATATATCCGGCTTAATCCGGTATATGCAGCACTACGATACTCCGACGACATTGTTGCAATGTCAAATCCGTCTTTGGCATCTACAATATTTCCAGCNNCTTTAACAGATCAAGAGCCTGTAGGTACATCATATTGCGATATTTCAGCTCTGCCATTTGAATTATGGCAGGCAGAAAATTGTGATCCTTATCCAGAGAAGCCTGTAATTTGGTTTCAGCTAACGGGTACATTTTCTGGTCCATTGCTTCCTTCCCCTGAATGTATAATCCATAGGCACTGGTCCAGTCAACATCAGCTGGTGCTTCAACAGGCCTGCTTAATACATTAAAATGGGGATCTGAATGATATGCCATTTTGTTAATTCCCAGAGTAACTGTCAGATTTTTATCATTTCCACTGAATATTATTGAATCCATGAAAGTCTTTAAAGGCGATAATTGAAGTTTCCTGCTGTAAATTAACTTTTGTCCTTCCCTGACTTCAAGAGTATCATCAATAACTTGTGCAGGACTGAAGAATAATTTCAGATATCCTTCTTCATTTTTCACATTCAGGGCACCAACCTCATTTGCCTCCACAAATCCTCTTGTATGTAGTACAGGGAAAAAATATTCAGTCCNNCTGGGGCTATTCTGGTTAAACAATCTGCCGGATTGCATTTCAACATATTGGCCGTCTGTATCAGTCAGCAGGTTTTCCCAGATCATTCCCTGCCTGGAAAGACCCCATATCCATATTTTCTTTCCGGCTTTATCATCATGTGAACCATATCGTACCATCCCAAAGTCATCATCATGCCAGTATCCTCCAAAAAAATTAGTATATTTCCCAAAAACATGGTACGATTTATAGCCTCCGAAATCATTGGATTCATAGAATGAGATATTCTTTCCATTGCTCTTATTTATCGGCCATTCGGCATATTCACCACCATGNNAGGGTAAATAAATTCCAGATTGCCACCGGCTTTATAGCCGCCATTTAACCAGTGATATTAGGGCTGACTAATAGGCGTCGAATTGTACCAGAATGTCCTGGTTATGAAATAGGCTTTATCTTTCGGTAATCTGATCTCAAGTCTCCAGTTGCTTCTTGTCAGCAGATCCAAAACGCCAACAATACAGCTTACGCTTCCATCGTCGTTATTCTTTATGATGTAATCAACAGGGGTTGCACAATTAGGAGTATGACCTATCATCCCATAGTTGAGTTCCAGCCCTCCGCTCGTATATGGTCCGCGCATAGCGATATCACGGAATTTAACAACATGGTTATAATAGATAAAAGGCTGATTTGTAGATTTCTCTATAGCAGTCCAGATTTTCCCGCCAATTTCAGGCAGTATCATCACCTTAATATAATCATTCTCCAGTTCAACAACCTTCCATGCCTGCTGAACCGGTTTATCAGTGTATCCTTCGTACCTGAAATAGGGATAAAGTGCAGAAAGCACCGGCAGAGGACTTGGATCAGAATAAGGGTAGGTAGTGAAAACTTTCTGATATTCTTTTACTGTTGCTGTTTGTGCCTGTGCCATTCCTGCCACAAAAAAGCAGGAGAAAAGGCAACTTATGATTAGTTGCCGGATTTGGGAGCAGAAAGNNAAGTATCTCGTTTCATAGAAAGAACACTGCATTTCCCCGGTGCATACGCAACATCTATCAGCCTGGTACCTGCCATTACCTGAACATTATCGCGGTTCTGATCAAAATCGGTCCGCCTTACGAGTACGCTGTCTCCAAGGGCAAGACCGGATATCACTGTTCCCGGATGATCAGGCAGATCGAAGGTGATCGGCATGCCATGGTCAAGAAATTTTCCATACTGTTGAGCTTCAGCATATACTTCATGAAGAAGCCTTACTTCTTCTGGATTTTCATTTTCCATGCACCATAAAAAGAA
>PMMY01000077.1 GCA_003162655.1 Methanobacterium sp.
TTATAAAAATATTATATTGATAAAGTGATATTTTTTTAGTGTAATAATAAAAATTAGAGTATCAACGTTAAATGGAGGAGAAATGAGAAAATATTAATGGGTTTATTCTGAAATTATTATGAATTCACCCACTTTCTCAACCTTACCGAATGGTACGAGTAAGTTTTCTCCCTTTTTCTTGGCACCTTTGATGTGTACATTCCGGCCTTTTTCGACCTTTATAACCACATCAGTTATTTTTCCGGTTTTACCGTTTATTACTAACTCTTCAAGTTCTCCGAGTATACGTGCATTGTTAGTTGCGACTTGGTATCCTTTGATCTCACTCCAGACCTTTTCTTCCCCTTTTATAAGTTTTCTCTCTTCAACGACCATAGATATCACCTATATATTTAACCTATTATTACTCAAAACTTTCTCTAAATGTAATATATCCTCACAGCTATTAATATTTACTGCCAGTTCAATTTTCCCCAACTTGAGAACTTCCTCATCTTGTTGCTTGTTGTTACTTCTTAATATATTTAATCCCGAAGGAACCATATCTCCCAGCACAATACTGGGCTTCAAACCATGCTCCCGAAATATGTCCAAAGGAACTGCAATGCACATAGCAGATTTTCCACAATTTTCATATTCTTTAAGCACGTTATCAATGATTTCACTCGTTATTAATGGCATATCAGAAGTAATTGTTAATATAACCTGATCTGAACTGTTTGAAAAATTTTTTGAAATAATATATTTAAGATCTTCAACATAGCCATTTCCTGGTGTTTGAAAGACTTTATGACCCTGAGTTTTAACATATTCTGCAGTTTCAGNNTTTAATATATTCTGCAGTTTCAGGGGTATATGGACTTGTTGCAACGATTATATCTGAAATTTCCTTTGAAGATGAAAGTGCTCCTATGACATGTTGGATCATTGGGCTTCCAAACAATTCTATTAGTGGTTTCTCAGTGTTACAATCCATTCGAGCGCCCTTTCCACCGGCCATTATTAGTGCTGTTACCATTTTATAATTCCCCAATAAAATAAAAAAACAAACATTATCATACCTTCATTCCTTATGCTGAAGCTTTTTCCTGTGTCCAAGAATACAAGGCCCTCCCTGACAACCACCAACTGGATTTTTTGGAGTACCTAGTGAGTTCATACACCTGGCCATCATTGCAGCACCCATAGCAAGGGCGTCTGATACTAAAAGGGTTTCATTGAAATATTTTTCTGAATATTCAAATATTAATTCTGGTTTTTTACCGGTTATGCCAGCTCTACCAGTTACTCCCAGCATGGATCCTTCTTCAATCACATCTTCATTAAATGCTTCTTCTATCAACCTTTTTACAATAATTGCACTTACATGGTCCAATGTAGCGAAAAGTGTGTGTATTCCTGAGTTCTCATATATTTCATGGCCAATTTTTACCAGATCCGGTATTCCATCTCCATTTTCACCTACATCACAACCTATAAGTGTTGTACCAGCTTCATATGCTGCTTTTGGATCTACTGGGACAGTTCCAAATCTTTCACGACCTTCAGGAACCTTCCTGATGTCTACGTATTCATGAGCCTGAACTGCATATTCCTTTGCAGCTTTCCAATCTGCCCCCTTAATAATTCCCTTTTTGTAAAGGTCAAGAGCCGCTCCACCCCTTTTGTCCACCATATCTGTACCTCTTATTATAGAGTCTGAGATAGCTCCTGCTAATCCGCAGAAGTTTCCAATTGTCCGGGCGTATGGTTTGTCATTGTTAGTTATACGGCCCGCTAGAGTTGTTCCAAAGTCCAAGGATACACAGGGATTTCTGAAGTCCGCCTTGGTCCACATGGAGGCCACTTTTATTCCTGCAGTTACAAGCTCTCCTTCCATTTCATTTGCAACNNGGGAAATTTTCCTTACTCATTGCAGGGGACATCTTCCTTGGTGGTATTCCTGCTTCAAGACATCCCTTTGCAAGGGCTATTAT
The DNA here is from genome assembly GCA_003162655.1 of Methanobacterium sp. Classification (GTDB taxonomy): domain Archaea; phylum Methanobacteriota; class Methanobacteria; order Methanobacteriales; family Methanobacteriaceae; genus Methanobacterium_B. The sequence goes on from PMMY01000077.1 coordinate 1,977, forward strand.
AAGATCACCCACTTCCTCAGGAGCTGCAAATCCAGCAGTAACCCCTGTAGATCTTACCACAAAATCAAGATCATCCCCTATATCCACATGGGCCTTATTTAGAGATTCTAATATCGTGTCCCTGACCATTTCAGATACAGATTCCTTGGTAAGTTCCACCTCCCACACTGTTTCTCCAAAAACTTTTTCACCTATTTTTGGGGGCCTAATATCACGGGTCATCTTAACTGTCTTGTCAAGTAGGTAAGTACGGCAGGTAGTTAGGTTTGTAGCTGTTAAAATACATTTAGTTGTTGTGTTACCCAGTTCAACAGATGCAACAACGTAATATGTATCTGCCTTCATTGAGAGACCAGATCCAACAGTTTTCTTCATAAAAGGTGTTGATTTTATATCTTCAGTATAAATGAAGTGGCTTTTTGCAAATATAGGCTTTGGACCCCTGCTCAGTAAATTACCAAACCGTGACATAAAAATACCTCCCTAAAATTAATTATAAGTTTTTTTATCAAAGTTTCCTAAGATTAATTCAGCACAATTATGATATAAATTTATTGTGAAATATTCTTGGATTCATACTATGAAAAACATCATGTCTACTAATGAATAATAACATAAAATTCAAAAAAATAATAAAAATTGCAGAAATTATCTG
>PMMY01000145.1 GCA_003162655.1 Methanobacterium sp.
TTGGTTGGTTCATAAGCTGCGCATTCAATCTCCCCTGATTCATCTTCAAGGGTGAATATAAGGTGCCCCCCTTCAATTACTCGTGGTTTATCCCTTACGGTCCCTTCAACTATATAACATTTGAATTTCTCCATATCAGCTATCTTTTCCACATTTTGGAGGTGCATATCCGTGTGTTGATTGGTTAAATACACACAAGATCTTTCCATGGGTTCTGAAACCTTTACAATGGATTTTGCTTTCTTTAAAATCTCAGGATTTTCACTTCTTATACCGTAAAGTACTGGACATGGTGTGTGAGGTTCTATTGCAATGTGTTCTTGGTCAATATTGTCAAATGTTTTAGGATAAGTCTGTTTATCCATTTCTTTTACTGATTGATGGTTTATTCTACGTGGTTTCCCATAATTTTCAGGAACTCTGTAGACCAGTAATTCGTAAGTTTTATCATCAAGAGGGCAGCTTATTGAGGCTAGAGCCCCTATAATTCCTCTTCCATTTTTAAACTTATAAAAATCAGCACCAACTTTGTTTAAAAGATTTTCTGCATCTTCAATTGATACAATATTTCTAATGGCTTCCAATCCAAATTCTTGAAGTTCTGATGTTATTTTCCCATCATAGAAAACCACTCCCGGGTTGGTTCGTTCGTCCTCGAGTACTGATAACCGTTGAACATTCTCAATAACTATTTTCTTAACTTCATTAATTTCTTCTAAGGATTTTAATTTCAATTTAAATGATGTAGCACCATTACCTCGTGTTTTAAACCTTGCAAATGGGTTAAGCCTTATGAGTTGTGGGTATCCTTTTATATTGAAACCACAATCTTTAAGTTTGGAGATTATAACACAAGTTATATAGGTGGTACACATTCCAGAACTGGAATCAGTATCATCAATTCCAACGTATAATAATATATTGTTCATATTTTCACCGGTGATTAAATGCAGAAAACTAACATTCCAGCTCAAAGGGATCATGTCCTTGTTGAGATAAATAATCTTCTATCTAACCATGGTTTTGAAACTTCTAATATATATGATAGGAGTTGCTTTGACATGGTTGCCAGGAAGGAACTGGAACTATTACTGCTAAAAATACTCATAAATATTGATGGATTCACAGGCAACCAGGCAGAGGAAATAAAGAAGGTTGCAGACATATTTCTCGCATCTCCACTTGTTGTAGGAGTTAAATCTAAAAATGAATATTTGGAAGAAGATGTAGTTTATGAAAGACATGGAATCCCGGTTATTGCCAAAGAAACTCTCAGAAACATGGTTGTTGATGATGTGTACCCTGAGATATTTGCAGATCGTGGTGGATACTACGTTCAAATGGATGGAGAGGTTATAAAACAAGTACGAGAAGCGCAGAATATCTCAAGGAAGGATCTAGCAGATAAAGCTCATGTGTCAAGGGAAACCATTTATAAATATGAACGTGGAATGGTTCGTGCCTTCCCTGAAACTGCAATGATGCTGGAAAGTATACTGAACATGAAAATAACACTTTCAGTTAATCTTTTAGATGTTCCAAAGATTGAGAATGATAAAAATGGAAATCCTGATAATTCAAAGACAAATACTAATGTATCACTGGAAAACCAGCCTAACCTAACTAAGCTTGGATTTGGAGTTATATCGACATCTCGAACTCCATTTGATGCCCTTGCAAAACAGGAATCTGGTATAAAAATTAGAAAAAATTATAGTACTGTCATAACCAACATGGAAAAGAACAGAAACCAGCAGGCACTCAAGAAGATGGCACTAAATGTTAAGGATTTATCAGGAATAACTGAAACGGATGCAGTATTTTTGTTGGAAGGCAAGAAATCCTTGAAATGCATAGAAGGAATACCAGTAGTACATAACTGGGAGATAAAAGAAATGAAAAACTCTAAAGAGTTTTTAAGTGTTGTAAGAGAACGTAGAGATTGTAACTGAATTTTAATAGTTATTTCTTAAGTTCACGTAAAAAAATTATTTATTCTGATACCTATTTTAAATCTCTTTTAATTAAAATTCATACCTGATTTTAAATTAAAAATAATCTAGTTAATTTATCAACCAATTTATCAATTTCTTTGTCACGTTTTTTGTTCCAAACTATAATTCCCGTGTCAGAGACTGTTCCACCCAGAGATTTACAGATCTTTTTCATTTGTCCTACTGCACGTGTACCGCCGGTCCATTTAAATGGTGCGCCCTTGGTAACAAAACATGCTACCATTTTATTTTGAAGGGATGGCAATTGTTCTAGATAAGTTTTCATGGCTGGAGAAAGAGAGAATGCATGTACAGGAGCGCCAAAAATTAGTGCATCATATATTTGGGTATCAGGTAAATTTTTAAATTTAACTTCCTTTGCTCCTGGCGGAGCATCATCNNGGTTATTACCCTCTCGACATTTGCTTCATGACCGTCACGTATTAACTTTTCTTTAAGCTTTTGAGCTACAGAATACGTATGTTCGGTTTGTGAATGGACAATAATTCCTATTTTCATGTTTAACCTCATTTATTTGTTATGTACTCTCTAACTTTATTTCCAATTGGTCTTTAATTAGAATATATAATATATTTTATTTATTTATTTAAATTTTTATTAACATAAAAATAAAATTTTTGAGTAATTCCGAGCCAGACGTATATTACGCTTTTCACAACAATAATTGCATCCTAATCAATCAATTGTATCCATAGAAATATAATAAAAAAAAAGA
>PMMY01000260.1 GCA_003162655.1 Methanobacterium sp.
AGTTATAAGACCTACACCTAAAAATAATACTGCCAGGCCAGTTAACACACTAAATGGAATAATTCCTAATACAGGAAAAGCTATAATTACCAAACCTAGAACTATTAGAATTAATGCACTCCCAATTTTCCGATCCATAACTAATCACCTCACCTTTTTGTATTTTACCATCCTTTAAACAAATTTGAAATCCAATTAAATCTAATATATTTTAATAATTTCTTAACAATTATAGTTTAATATATATTTGAAATAAAAAAATTATTCATTCATGTTTAAATGGTGTTCCATATTTTTTTATGTTTTCTTTAATGATTTCATGTTCATCCCGGAATAGATCAAGCTTGATTGAATCATTTCTCAAATTTTTTATGAGATGACTAGTTCTCACACCCACTGGACATTCAACTGTACATAGTCCACAGAGAGTACATGTAAAAAGTCCAGAATCAAAACATGACTCTTTCCCTTCGATAAAACTGCTTAAAACAACTCCCCTACCTCCAAGATGTCTTTTATATCCAAAATCAGTCCCTATAGCATTGTAAATGGGACAATTAACAATACAGCTACCACATCCTATGCATAATAAACATTCGTTACCTTCTTTAATGGCCTGACTTCTTCCGTTGTCGAGTAGTACAACAACAACCCTTCTGGCACCGTACATATTATTCAAGATGATCTGTTCGATGTCAGCTGTCTTTGATGGTGATGATATAACATTCATGTAAGCTGGAACAGTTTTACCCGTTGCAAAGATGGTTTCAAGTTTTACAACTGAAACCGCATCTTCTATTGTTTCAACAAGCTTATCTATGCCCACTATTATTATATGTGTATCCAACATTGATACAAGGCTTATATTGCCTTCGTTATGTACAATTAAAATTGAACCATCGTCTGCTGCTACTGAGTTGGCCCCCGTTATTCCAATGTTGCATTTTGAAAGTTTTAAAATCACATCATCCTTGATTATATTAAGTATAGCTCGAGGGTCCGGTTTTATTTCCATATTAAATTCATTAGAGATTATATTAGCTATATCTTCCATTCTAAGGTGTGAAGCAGGACCAATTGGATGTGATGGTTTGCTATTAGGGTGTAGTTGTATTATTCTATCACCTAGATCTGTTTCAACAACTTGTACATTATTGTCCTCAAGGAACTCTGAAAGCCCTATTTCTCCAGCAGTGTTTGATTTTGACTTCGCTACTATTGATTCGTCTTTAACAATGGAATAAATTGTTTCAAGTGCATCTTCAGATTTTTCGGCTAATACCACTTCTAAACCATTTTTCTGTAACTTTTTTACCGCTTTATCAAGAAGTTGATCCATGTTTTTAATTGAATGCTTTCTTATTTCTTTAACATGTTCCTTGAGTAGGATAGTTCTGTCATCATCAAGGATCTTAGCTCTTCTCTCCTCGAGTATTCCAAAGGACTTGTTCATTGCCGTGATCTCAGACTTTTTCATGTTGAATCCCCATCAAAATTAATTCCGATACATCTAATACATTGTTGATACATCTCTTATTTTTATCAATATTTTCATTGATAAATTCATCAATTGTTTGTTTAAGTGCATTTTCAAGGTTTAGGATACAGAATGAACATGATGTTACCAGTATTTCTGCTCCAGTATCTTGTGCATCTTTGATTCTTTTGGATGCTACTTTCATAGCTGTTTCTGGAAAAGCAGATTTAACACCAGCACCAGCACCGCAACATCTTGAGTGTTCCCTGTTTCGATCCATCTCAATTAAATCATATGATTTAATAATTGCTTCCCTAGGTTCCTCATAAAGACCAGAATGTCTTCCAAGATGACATGGATCATGATAGGTAACTTTAGTGGGAGTTTTTTTAACAACAAGTTTCCCATCATTTATTAGCTGATTTATAAGCTCTGAAGTATGAATAACATTAANNGCACATGAAACAAGTATTTTATCACCTTTAAAGTTATATTCCAACTTTTTTAGTGTATCCTCCATTACTTCACGTGCATCTTCCTCATATCCAGTTCTCATTAAAAAGGATCCACAGCATGTTTCGTCTTCTAATATGGTATAATCCACACCAGCCCGTTTTAATATTGTTTCAGTAGCATCAGAGATACTTGACAGTTTATCCCTTACAACACATCCTCTAAAGTATATCATTTTTAGTAACACCATTGTAGTGAAATTCTTGTTTTTTTAAATATTTCAGTGTTATAATATCTCATTTNNATATACATATCTCATTTATTGTATTTACAACATGTTATACAATGAACAAAATTTATTAAACATATTTAATGGTTGAATTGGGATAAATAGATAGTTCAAACTTTTTTACGGCTAAAAAGATTAAAAATCACACCTAATCCGTAGGAGATATGTTGTACTGGTAAAAGTATGAAAATTATCAATGAATAAAATGTTCTGGTTTTAACGGTTACTTCAATGAAAACAGCCAGAGCAAAAATGAAGTACAGTAACAGTGGTATAAATACCACAGGTCCCAGAAAGAAATACGATGGAAATAAAATTATTAAATACAAAATAAATGTTACAGTTAATGGCACATTGACAGTGACATAAGTTCTATGCTTCTTAACAGTATTGGTAATATTCCAACCATAATTGTACATGTTACCTGCAAATTCCATTATAGAATTGGTTTCACGATGCCATACACGAGCATCTGGAACGTTAATAAAACGGTACCCTGCACTGCTAATTCTGAAATTTAACTCATTATCATCTGACATGATAAGTTTATCATCATATCTGAACTTGGATATGATCTGTTTCTTGTACATTGCATTGTAGTTGGCTATGCTGTTAACATATTTTACATCACTCTTAAAAAATGCAGGATTCCCACCAGATGATAAAAATGTAGTTAAAAATGCGTTTATAACTAATTCTATTTTATTGTTGGTTTCTGCTATTAAACGTGGCCCTCCTCCACCAGCAATAGTATCATCTGTTTCCTTTACAGCATTATACAAAGTTGAAAGCCAGTTTTTATCAACTGTACAGTCAGCATCGGTAAATGCTATATACCTTGAACTGTTGTCAGAATTATCTATAACAAGATTTCTGGCAAAACAATGGCCATAAAACCCGAAATTTACTTCATTTAAAACCTTATGTTTTACGCTGGAGCTATCAAGGATTTTGGTTGCAATTTTTCTAGTGTTGTCTTCAGAATTTCCATCAACAACTATTACTTCATAGGATCCCGTTTCAAAGCTTTGATTCAAAATGTTTTTGAGTGTGTTGGATATGTTTTCTTCCTCATTTTTGGCTATGATTCCCACCGTTATTGTTACAGACATTACTGATCACGATACATTTGTTTAATTGAATTATACAATCATTCCAATATTTACTAATAAACAATTCAATAATATATATCTACAAATACAATATAAAAGGATTCAAAATTGTATTTTTGATATTTCTGTCATAATTTACGTTAATTAAACTCAATCGCATTAAACAAACTTAAATAATTTAATTTCAAAGTAATNNAATTTCATAAATAATATTCGAAACATAAATATTAATCAAATAATTCCTTTAAACATAATATTAAAAACATAATTATAATATTTTAGATTAATAACTTTGTATAATATCTAATATTCAAAAAGACCTGAGAATTAACATCAAAGGTGAAAAAATGGAAAGATCAGAAATATTCAGAGACACAACTGATTGGTACTTAAATGTAACAAATTACACATCAAAGAGTCTCTTAGATTTTGCTAAAAATAATTCAGGAAAAAATATTCTAGATATAGGCTGTGCAACCGGGGAATACTGTCAAAAACTTATTGAATTAGGTTTTAAATGTACAGGTGTTGATATAAATGAGAAATATGTTCAAAAAGCCAATGAAAATGGCGTAGAAGCCTATTTAATGGAAGGAACTAATTTAAACTTCCCGGATAAATCTTTTGAAACCATACTACTTTTTGAAGTATTAGAACATGTAAAAAATCCTGAAAATATATTAAAAGAAGCAAAAAGAGTTGCTAAGAAGAATATATTGATAACAGTACCAAACTGTACAGATTTTTCTAAACTCACAAGGTACAGTTTAACCTATGATCACATGTTAGAAGAGGATCATGTAAATTTTTTCACCAAAACCGACCTGGAAAGATTGCTAGGTTCATTTTCCAATAATTTTGAAGTTAAAGAAGTTGAACCTATGTTAACATGTTTAACTGTTCCCTGGTGGTTGAAATTTCCTTTTTCAATATTTTACAAATGGGATCTCCTAAAAAACCAGATCTATTACAGATTAACTGCAAAAATTGAGGTGTAATAAATTTTTTCAATTGTCTGCGTTTACAACAACAGGGATACAGTGAATAAATATCTTTTAAAAAGCTTAGATAAACAAACTGCTGATTATGAATTGATACTCGTAGACAATACCCAAAAAAAATTTAAATCCGCTACAGAAGCCCTTAATTATGGAGGAGAAAAAGCTATAGGGAAATACATTATCTTTGCACATCAAGATGTTGATCTGTTGAGTAAGAAATTTTTAGAGGATTTAGGACTGATTTTAAGTAAAATAACCAATCTCGGGATTGCAGGGGTAGCAGGAAAATCTGAATTGAATAGATTCATTTTAAGTAATATTAAACAGGGACAACCTCCAAAGTATGCAGGTAAAATTCAAATTAAAGAACCTGTTAACGTTCAAACAGTTGATGAATGTTTTTTTGTAATACCGAAAAACGTTTTTGAAATGGTTAAATTTGATGAGAAAGTATGTGATGGATGGCATTCATATGCAGTTGATTATTGTTTGAGTGTTAAGGAAATGAAATTTTTAGTTTGTGTAGTTCCAATTTCCTTATATCATCGATCTGTAGCAGGTTCATTTTCAAAAGAGTACTATTCTACCATAAAAAAAATAATTAAGAAACANNTACCATAAAAAAAATAATTAAAAAACACAAAAAAAATTTTGATCCAATATTTACAACTATGGGCAACTGGAACTCTTACTATCCTTTATCTCTACAGATAATATATCAGATAATCATTTTATACTACACTAAATTTAGACTGAAAACTGGGAGAAGATGATTATGGATCATCCCAAAGTTTCTATTATAATCCTCAACTGGAATGGATGGAAAGATACATTAGAAGCTTTAGAATCTGTTTATCAAATAAAGTATCCGAATTATGGAGTTGTTCTGTTAGATAACGCATCAAATGATGAATCAATTGAGAAGATTAGTGAATACTGTGAAGGTAAAATAAAAGTGAAATCTGAATTTTTTGAGTATTCTAAAAGTAACNNACCAATGAATCTTACTGAATACCAAAAAAATGAATTAAACACAATGGAAAACCAGAATATCAATCCATCAAAAGATGAACTTATTCTAATAAAAAATAATAAAAATTATGGATTTACAGAAGGAAATAATATAGGGATTAAATTTGCTCTCAAAACCATGAACCCCGATTATATTTTGCTTCTTAACAATGATACAGTAGTTGATAAATATTTTTTAAACGAATTGGTAAATACAGGAGGACAAAACCCTGAAATCGGATTTTTAGGTCCTAAAATATATTATTATGAATTCAATGATAGGAAGGATGTTATAAATTTTGCTGGGGGAAAAAATAATCTATGGAAATTCAAGCCATCTAATATAGGCTATAAAAAATTGGATAAAGGACAGTTTGATTCTAATCAAGAAGTTGATTTTGTTCATGGATGTTGTTTACTTGCCAAGGTCCAAATGATCAATGAAATAGGTTTGCTTGATAAAGAATATTTTTCCTACAGAGAAGAAAACGATTGGGCAATGAGAGGACAGAAACAAGGTTGGAAATCTGTATATGTTTATAAATCAAGAATATGGCATAAAATAGGAGGATCCATNNACCGATAGAAATACTAATTTATTTGTAGATTATTATGAAACACGAAATAGATTTCTATTTATAAAAAAATACGGTGATACACTACATAAAACCACTTTCATATTGTATTTTATTTTCTTTGATTTCTGGTATATCAGCGCAATACTTTTAGTGTACTTTAGAAATTATAAACGATTTAGATCCTTTCTAAATGGCGTTTCTGATGGTTTAAAATTAATATAGACTAAAATAAATTTATAATTCAAAAATGAGTAGATTTCTAAAATTTTCTATTTTTGGTTTAATTTGGAAAGATCTCCTTCTAGAATATCTCTGTATAGTTGCTCAGTTTTCATTGCAATTTTATCCCATGAAAAATTCTCTACAACTTTTCTTCCATTATCCCCCAATTTCTTTCTCATATCCCCATTATTCAGGAGATATATTAATTCGTCTGCCAGATTCTGGACGTTTCCAGGTTCTATGAGCAATCCATTTTCTCCATTTTTAACAATGTCAGGTATACCACCCAAATTTGAAGCCACTATTGGAATTCCTGAAGCCATAGCTTCTAAATTGGCTATACCAAATGATTCAGCCATGGTGGTTGAGGGTAAACAGAAAATATCAGCTGCTTTAAAGTACAAAGACTTCTTTTCCTCTTCAACAAATCCTGTGAATATCACATCATCTACTACATCCAATTTCATGGCTTGCACACTTAATTCATCAAGCATTTCACCTCGGCCTGCAAAAATTAATTTAGCCTTTGGAAATTTATTTTTAACCATCTTAAAAGCTTTTAATAAAATCTTTGGACCTTTGTAGGGGACTAAACTACCAAAAAAAAGTATTACATGGGCATCAACTGCTAATCCTAAAATACTTCTACATTCCTCTTGGGTATGGGAGGTAGTAACTTCTTCAATATTTATTCCATTGGGTATAATAACAATTTTATCTTTATAACCCCTTAAAAATGGTGATTCATTTGCATACGATTCTGTTGTAGCAATTATTACATCTGCAGAATCCAGGACTTTGTTAATGAAAAATTTATTGTATACATAAACTCCAGCATTACGCATGAAGCTTCCACCTGTTTCCTGCCCATCAAACTGGTATGTTAATATGAATGGTACCTTTTTGCGCTTTGAATATAATAAAGCCGGGAGATCTGAATAGGGGATAGGTGAATGAGCATGTACAATGTCTAAATCATAATTTAAAGGTTTATATATTAGTTTAAATGATGCGTTAGCACTGGCTATCTTGAAACTGGTTGGATTTCTATGGATCCTCATATTGGAATAGATCTCAATTGATTCTTGAGAATCTATTGAAGTTGTGAAGACTTCTATTTCATTACCTCTGTTGGCCATGTTGATAGCTAAATTATAGGCCGCTATTTCTGTTCCCCCATGTGCATAGTCTTTAATATAATTCGGGGTGTTTATGAGGTTTATATAGGGGAAATGTCCTATAAAATATCCGATTTTCATAATATCATTACCTATACTCAGATTTAATTAGATATTTATAATATTTTATATAAATGAATATTTTAATGGATTATAGGGTTAAATCAAAAAAAGGGTTTAATCATCTGCAAACTTTTCATTTTCAGATTTATTCTTAACCTTATCATCCTCTTCCATACCCATATTTCTCCGTTGTAAAGCTAATTCCCTAACAAGATCTGTAAGTTCTTCTTCAATATTTTCGATCTTGTTGTACATTTTAAATATCAAATAAAAACTCAGTAATAAACCCAATATCAATGCGAAGTCAAGCCCTCTGCCAATTCCAGTCATACTTGCTAGGTAATTGGTCGAATTGGGGAATATTGAAATGAAAATTACGATAAGCCATATTAAAAACCAAGCTATCAACATTCCCAAGGACATTTTACCGTCTCTAAATCTTAAAATACTCAATGTGATAGCTACTAATCCAAGAAAAATTGCAATTATTTGGTATAACTCTATCATCATAGTTTACATCCTACATATAGATAAGTCCATTAAATATTTTTGACTACTTTAAAATATTCATTATAAGTTTTGCGAGTATCTTCAGTCCCTCGCTTGTGTTGGTGCCCTTGGTCATGGAGTAATCTGTGTAAATTGTTTTGATGGGTATTTCTACTAATTTTAGGTTGTGCCTTTTCACTTCACCAATTATTTCAGATGATACACCATAATCTCTTGCATTTATGATTATAGTCTCTGCTGCTTTCCTGTTAAATGCTCTAAGTCCCGATTGTGAATCTTTAACCTTTATACCATAGAAGATCATGGTAATAAAATTCATAACCTCATTTCCAAATTTTTTAGAGGAAGGCATTTGCTTAAAATTCCTCTCACCAATTACAACATCAGAATCACCATTAATTATGGGCCTTGAAACACTTAAAATATCTTGAGGATCATGCTGACCATCTGCGTCGAAGGTTACAATTACATCGGGATCTTTTATTAAAGCTGCTTCTATTCCAGTTCTCAACGCAGCACCTAAACCTCTGTTTAGAAGGTGTCTGCATAAAAGTCCATGTTTTTTTTCTTTTATTATTCTGCTGACAATGTTGTAAGTGTCATCTGAAGAACCATCATCAACCACAATTATTTCATATCCCATTTCAAAAAGATCTTCCATGACCTTTGCTATGGTTTTTTCCTCATTGTAGGCTGGTACAACCACAAATATTTTCATTGAATCCTCTCATTAAATGAAATAGTGTTTATTATTTATAAATGGTCTTTTATGATATTAAATCTTTGAGATCACTTTAAATCAAAGATATAAATTTGTAAATCGGGATAATATATTAAATAAAAATTCGATTTCGATTTGTATCATCTGTTTAAACGCAAAGTAAGCTCTGCCACGCGTTTTCCCAGATTTTTTGATGTTTCAATTCCTAGGTCATCATTCATGGTATCTCCTTTAGGACCGCCAACCCCGGTTCCACCGTAATGAGCAAGTGGAGATCCATCCCCAACAATAATAGAATCGTGGATTAGAAGAAAATCATGAATCACTGAAATTGTACTTTCCTGTCCACCATTTCTTGAACCACCGACTGCTATTGCTCCACAAACTTTATCTTTAAGTTTGAAAGATCCTCTAAGAGGTCTTGAACGGTCAATTAGCATCTTCAACTGAGAAGTTACACTTCCAAAATATACGGGGCTACCAATGATCATACCATCTGAAGACATTAGTTTTTCTGTTATTTCACGCATATCATCGTATATAGCACATTCACCAGTAGCCTTGCATATATCACATGCAACACAGGGTTCTATATCTTTTGATCCAAGATTTATAATTTCCGTATCTGCACCAGCAGCTTCAGCTGATTTTAAAGCAGTTTTAACAAGATAAAAAGTATTTCCATCTGTCCTTGGACTTCCTACAATTCCTATAATCTTAACCATCAATGCTCCTCCAAAGAGATTTTTTAATTAAAAACGATTGTAATTAATATTATCTAATACTATAATCCAATAGATAATTAAATTATATAATAGATTTTTAATACGCTATAAAAATTATATTATAAATAATCATTGATTTTAATCTTAGTTTTAATTATAATAATACTTAAATCATATTAGAAGTTTAAAAGGACAAAATGAAATATAATAACGTTTATAAACCGCTTATGGTCCAGGATGAAG
>PMMY01000231.1 GCA_003162655.1 Methanobacterium sp.
GAAGTTCACAACAGGCTTATTTCCTACTCCATGGAACTGGCAAAAGATGTGGAATGTCCTGTTCAACTTCATACCGAAAGTGCTGGTTCTGAACAATTTTTAGAATTTGCTGAAATGGCCGATAAAGTAAATATTCCGAGAAAAATGGTAATTAAACATTTCTCAGGAGCTTTTGTTCTTGAAAAAGAAAATCATGGACTCACACCATCTTTAATAGCAACTAAAGATGTTGTTAAAGAAGGATTGAAAAAGGGTAAAAATTTCTTGATGGAGACAGATTACCTTGATGATAAAACCCGACCGGGTGCGGTTTTAGGCCCAAAAACTGTTCCTAGACGCACTTTTGAACTTTTAAAGCAAGGATTAATAGATGAAGACGATGCATACCTTATTCATGAAACCAATATAGAAAATATTTACCAAATAGATCTTGGTGTATAATCCTATTTTTTTGTCAAACAATAAAAAAAATAAAATCTGAAATAAATATCCATGAATTTTTTTTAACGCCCACCGCTTATCAAAAAGCTCACAATACCAATAAGGATTCCAATAAGCACGATTTCAAAACTAGTTTTCAGTAAACTTTTTCTTGATACCTTTCCTAAATAGATACCTAATATCACTAGTGCAAAGAAACAGAGAGTTATAGTGGTCAAAGTTGCAGTGGTTCTACTGGCAATTAAAATAAACGGCAAAACAGGTACAAATGAACCTGTAAAACTTGAGAAACCATGTGTGAACATGCTCATGTAAACCCTTTTTTTTGCCTGCCTGTGTATGAGTGTGTCGTCAAGAGCTCCTTCTTCAATTACCATTTTCTGTTCAAGTTCCCTTAGATTACGGGCTTCTTCAGCTCTTTCACCTATAAATGATCCGAAAGCATTTGATAATGAAAGAGCTATACCTCCACTGAGACCTGTAAGACCAATTACATAATTTGGAATGTCTAATCCCCCCGCACTAGCTACTCCACTGGCAGCTAAAGTAACACCCATAACTGCTAATATGCCGTCTAGGGTTCCTAGAGCCACGTAACGGCTCATACTAAGATATTCCTGTATAAATTCAGAAAGTTTCATTATTAGAAATTCTCCTNNTATTCTTGTTAGAATGCTTTTAATTTTTAGTTTTTAAATCATCCAATCTATAAATAAATTTAAAAAAAAATTATAACAGAATTTTAAAAATAAGACGACATTATCCCCTACCAAGATCCTTATGTGCTCTTGCTAGGTGACCTGCAGCCAGTGCACCAATCAATGAAAGTTCACCTGCTAAAACTGTTCCTGATACGATCTCTGCAAATTTCCCAACTTTTCCTGCACCATAAACCCCCATTATATTTAGGCATTCGCGGGCTGTTTCAAGTCTTGTGCCACCTCCAATAGTAGCAATCGGCACATCTGGAAGTGTTACTGAGAAGTAAAGGTCTCCATTAATTACTTCAGCAACAGTTATACCTAGGCTTCCCTCTACTATGTGGGCTTCATCCTGGCCGGTTGCAAGAAATATTGCACCTATCATATTAGCGTATTGCGCATTAAAACCCATACTACCTGCAATTGCAGATCCTATAAGATTTTTTGTGATATTAACTTCTACAATTGCTTCAGGAGTTGTTTTAAGTTTCCTTTCAACAACATCCCTTGGAATATTAATTTCTGCAATAATAGATTTACCCCTGCCTTCAATTAGATTCAGTGCTGATGGTTTTTTATCTACACAGAGATTTCCACTGAGGGCTATAACATGGGCTGAAGTTTCTTTAATTAGGATTTCAAGGGCAGTATCAGTTGCTATGGTAACCATGTTCATACCCATACTATCTCCTGTGGTGTAGACAAACCGGGGATAAACGTATTTTCCAACCACCACAACAGGATCTATTTTAACAAGCTTTCCATGTCCTGTTGTTTGTTCTGCGGCTTCCTTAAGATCCTCAAAATGTTCCATTATCCAATTTTTTATTTTTAAGGCTTCTGCAACAGATTTTGTTTTGATTACAGGTGCCCTTGTCATTTTATCGTCAATTATTCTGGCTGTTACTCCACCTGCTGATTTTATAACAGAAAATCCTCGGTTAACAGATGCTACTAGAGCACCCTCTGATGTTGCTAATGGAACGTAATAATTACCTTCGGCATGTTCTCCATGAACTTCAAGGGGTCCAGCAATTCCAACTGGTATTTGAACAGTTCCTATAGGATTTTCTATATTCCTTTTAAGGGCATCATCCATTGAAAGTGAGTATTCAGATAGATGATCCAAATTTGTGTTTGATACGGCTTCACAAAACTTTCTACGTATATCCACAGATTTTTCTATATTTTCCGTATATTTTTCTATCTCATGAAGTTTAATTTCTCCATTCAATAGTCTTTTTATTATTTCTTTCTCTTCTAGCATTTTTATTCACTCTAAAACCTTTGTGTAAAAATAAATTTTATAATATTTTTCAAATATTAAATATTAATTTCTAAATATTAAAAATTAGTCATCACTACGTAACTCCCATATTTTTATATAGTAATAGTTAAAAAAATTCTATAAGAGCTCCCATATTTTATCTGCAATTTCAGATGGTCTTTCTGCTACATAGACGCCAGAATTTTCAAGTGCATCAATTTTACTTGATGCAGTACCACTATTCCCTTCAATTATTGCACCTGCATGTCCCATACGTTTACCCGGTGGTGCTGTCACACCTGCAATGTAAGCTACAACAGGTTTGGTGATATTTTTATTTATAAATTCTGCTGCTTTTTCTTCTGCATTGCCACCAATCTCACCTATCATAACCATAGCTGCTGTGTCATCATCATTTTCAAACCTTAAAAGAACATCTGCAAAGTCTAACCCAACAACTGGATCTCCACCGATCCCTATACATGTACTCTGGCCCATTCCGGCATTGGTTATTTGGTTTGCAACTTCATAAGTCAGAGTTCCACTTCTTGAAACTATTCCTATGTTCCCTTCGTTGAAGATGTGAGTTGGCATAATCCCGAGTTTTCCAATACCTGGGCTTATTATTCCGGGGGTGTTGGGACCTATGATTGTTGTTTTTTCTCTCTTTGCATATTCAATTATTTCCATAGAGTCGTGTACTGGTATGTGTTCTGTAATAATTACTGCAAGATCAAGCTGGGATATAGCTTCAAATGCTGCATCTTTAGCAAAAGGTGCTGGAACAAATATTATGGATGCGTTAATATCCTGTTCTTCACTAGCTTTTTCAATGGAGTTGTAAATTGGGAGTTCTTTAAAGTTTTGTCCCCCCTTACCAGGACTTGTTCCTGCAACTATTTTGGTTTGGTAGTTGAGCATCTGTTCAGTGTGAAACGACCCCTGCTTACCTGTAATTCCTTGCACAACACATCTGGTGTTTTCATCAAGAATTATCACATATATCACACCCTTAGTTTTAATATAATCCGTTTAAACTTCAATAATTATAATTTTATAACCCACAATTTACCCTAAAATCCTCATTCTTTCTGCAAGTGGAACAGCCAGATCCATAACGTTACCGTTCAT
>PMMY01000124.1:0-677 GCA_003162655.1 Methanobacterium sp.
GATATGGGGTTTTATTGAAAAAGTTAGGAGGTAAAAATTTGCTTCTCTTAATTAGTCCAATTAATACTGAAGAGGCGCTTGAAGCTATCGAAGGCGGTGCCGATATAATAGATGTCAAAAATCCGAAGGAAGGATCCTTAGGTGCTAATTTCCCATGGGTGATTAAAAATATAAGGAAAATCACTCCTAAAGAAATGCATGTGAGTGCAACCCTAGGAGACGTACCATATAAACCGGGAACAGTATCTTTAGCAGCAGCAGGAGCAGTAATTTCTGGTGCGGATTACATAAAAGTTGGGCTTTATGGAACTAAAAATTATAATGAAGCCATGGATGTTATGGAAAATGTTGTGAAATCTGTTCGTGAATTTGATGAAAATGCCCTTGTTGTTGCATCTGGATATGCTGATGCCCATAGAATTGGCGCTGTTGATCCAATGGAAATACCCAAAATAGCTGCAGATTCAGGTGCTGATCTTGCAATGGTTGANNCTTAAATCAGCCCTTGCAGGTTCGGTTAAGAAAGAACAACTCCAATTATTATACGAAATAGGTTGTGATGTAGTTGGTATCAGAGGAGCAGCTTGCACTGGTGGTGACAGGAACAGGGGAAGTATACACCACAGTGCTGTACTTGAATTGAAAAATATGATGGAAAACTTTTAAAGTGTTAAAAC
>PMMY01000124.1:688-4603 GCA_003162655.1 Methanobacterium sp.
GTATCGTCAGTTGAACCGAAGGACGTTGAAACTACAACCCAGATTTCAAGAAATCATAAAATTAACATCCCAATAATAAGTTCAGCCATGGACACGGTTACAGAGGCTGAAATGGCAATAGCATTGGCACAAGAAGGTGGTTTGGGTGTAATACACCGAAATATGTCCATTAATGATCAAATTAACGAAATAAAAAAGGTTAAAAGGTCAGGAGACCTTACTATTCGTGATGTTATAACCATTGATCCAGAAGCTTCAATAAAAGAAGCCCAGGAAATTATGGACGAAGAAGAGATAAGTGGACTTCCAGTTGTACAGGAAGGGATTGTTGTTGGAATAATAAGCAGGAGAGATGTAAAACCTATTCTTAATTCTGATCCTCAAGGCAAGGTTATGGATATAATGACCGAAGATGTTGTAACAGTTTCCGAATCCACAACACCAGAAAAGGCCCTGGACATTGCATATGAAAACAAGGTTGAAAGACTTCCTGTTGTAGAAGATGGTTTTATAGTAGGTATACTAACCATGAGGGATATTCTTGCACGTAAAAACTTCCCTAATGCTTCAAGAGATAAAAAGGGTAGATTTTTAGTAGCTGCTGCTACAGGTCCATTCGACCTTGAACGTGCTATAGCCCTTGACGATGCAGGAGCAGATATAATTGCAGTGGACTGTGCACACGCTCATAAACCAAGTATTGTTAAATTTGCTAAGACCATGAATGAAAATATCGATGCTGATCTCCTTGTTGGGAACATTGCAACTAGTCAGGCAGCAGAAGATCTTATGGCAGCTGATATAGATGGTCTAAAGGTGGGGATAGGTCCGGGATCCATATGTACGACAAGGATTATAGCCGGAGTTGGGGTTCCTCAGTTAACAGCAATATCAAGTGTTGCAGATGTTGCAAGGGAATATGAAGTTCCTGTAATTGCTGATGGTGGTATTAGATACTCCGGTGATGTTGCTAAAGCGCTTGCAGTAGGTGCCGATGCTGTTATGCTTGGAAGTTTGCTGGCTGGAACACATGAATCACCTGGAGACATTGTTATAATGAATGGAAGAAAGTTCAAACAGTACCGTGGAATGGGTTCTCTTGGTGCAATGACAGGCGGAGTGGGTGCAGGAACTGATCGATACTTCCAGGAAGTTAAGGGTCCTATGAAACATGCAAAACTTGTGCCTGAAGGTGTTGAAGGAGTAGTTCCTTACAAAGGCCCAGCAAATGAAATTCTTTTCCAACTGATTGGTGGAATTAAGGCTTCAATGGGTTACTGTGGTGCTGATGGTATCAAAGACTTGCAGAAAAAGGCAAAATTTGTGAGAATAACATCTAGCGGGATGACAGAAAGTCACCCACACGATCTCATGATAACCAATGAAAGTCCCAACTACCCCACAACAAGGTTGATGTAAAGAGGGGTTTATTTCTTTTTTTATATTTTCAATCCCTCAAAGAATGAAATAATTTGTATTTTTGATGGTGAATAATGAAGTCATTTATAGTACTTTGTGGGGGAAGAAGCAAACGAATGAGTCAGGATAAGGGCTCGCTGAGTCTATATGGAAAACCCATGATCGTCCATGTGGTCGAAAACTTAGCGCTGATTGCCGATGAAATAGTACTTGTTTTAAGGGATGAAAATCAGGTTGATGATTATAAAAAATTGTTAAAACAATTAACATTAACCAACAAATCCAAACTTAAAATCTGTACTGATCTTTTAAAGGATCAAGGACCTCTTGCAGGTATCCTAATTGGATTGAAACATGTAGAGTCAGATAAAGCAATGGTGATCCCATGTGATTCTCCTTTTGTATCCGAGTTATTTGTAAATAAGATGTTTTTATATTCAAAGGAAACTAATTTTGATGCTATTGTTCCAAAATGGTCTAACGGAAGGTTAGAACCTTTACATTCAATTTATAAAAAAGATTTAGAGACTGTAATCGAAAAACTTTTGGAGGAACACACAAGAGANNGTCAAATATATTGATGCAGAATTTCTTGATGGTACTGGTAGAAGTTTTTTTAATATAAATAGCGCAGAGGATATCTCCAAATTCAAAAATAATAGATTTAAATAAAAATAATTACACAGATCAAAACGGAAAAATAGATATTCATTGAAATCTTATACGATTTTATATCTGGATTTAACGGTGTCATCATGTTCACATTTGAAACTGCTATGGCTGAGGATGCTTGGAAAACTATTCTAAAACAGATAATGCTCCATGGTGATGAAATAGAAGATGAACGTGATCTTATCACTAAGGAATTATTAAATGTGATAGTAATAGTTCAAGATCCATTGAATTCAAAACCACCAGAAGGATATGCATCGTCTGAAAGGTTAAATAGGTATGGAAAAGCATTTTTAGATTGTGAAAACAATATCAGTGGTACTTTTTATGGAAAGAGATTGAGAGAACATTTTGGATTCAAAATGGGACGANNACATTTGATCCTTCGATAGATCAATGTCAAAATGAAATGCCCAGTTTGATCATGATTGATTTTAAAATTCGTAAAAATAGGCTCTACACAACTGGTGTTTGGAGGAGTCATGATATCTATAGTGAGTGGATTCCTTACTTTTTCGGTCTTAAGGGTCTTTCTAAATACATTGCAGAATATTTAGACATAAAAATTGGACCAATAACTATGCATTCTGTAAGTGCTCATATTTATAAAACTAATTTTAAAGATATTAAGATAGAATAGTATTCATTACACAGGTAAATTAGTTATTAAATAATTTAACTATTTTATAAATAAATATATGGTAAATAAAATGTTTATTTGGTATGTTATAGGTTTTCGGGGATAAAATAATTTTTTAAGAACATTAAAAATAGTACTGTTTAAGAGATTTTATTAGGACCCTGATGGGAAGTATTAGAATTTTATTGTGATTTTAGAACTTGACTATACAGTTCATATTCACTTGTTTTCCAATTTCCACAATTTCTGGGTTACGGCCCATTTCAAGTAGAAACTTATTAGCAGTTTCTATCATGTCGACGTACACATTTTTACTAATTTTACATCCGTCAACAATTGTATAGGCAGGCATTTCTCCGTTCAGTTTTTTGAACTCAATTACCTTTTCAACCATTTGTCTGTATTGTTTGAGAGTTAACCTCTCCATTAAATCAACTACATTTAGTTTTTTGATAATATGGAACTTACCTTATAAATATTTTGCGAAGTAAAATACACTTTTTGCATTATTTATNNTTCTGGATCAAATGGATTGGTTCTCATAGCTAATGAAAAAAGGTATGGGTAGTTATTCATGAGGTGTTCCATGTACTCAATGTATTCGTAGATTAAAAGATTGTATGCCCTTTCTGTGTCCAGTTTAAGGTGATTATAATCGGCATTGGGAAGATGATACATATCTTTTCTCTTTTCAAGCTCCTCAGCAAGATGAAAAACAGCTCTTAAAAGCTCGGTAAATGTTTCATGTTCTAAAAGGTTTGGGTTTTCGAGTAATGCTAGTAAAAATCTTCTTTTACCCTTAAGAAAAGATTTGGTATCTGTTAAAAATTCAAGTGAATCCGGATCATTTCCATATATTTCCAAGTTGTATTTACGATCGATTATATCACTTTTAGCTTTAATGAAATCTAAATCTGCCCAATTTGCATTTATAATTAATATAGTACTGATTTTTTTAGATTTTGAGTCGAATTTAGAGATTTCGTTTAATAGATCTGTACCTACCTCGCTGAAAAATACCCCAATTACCATGTTCAGTTTTTCAAGTAATGCACTCTTCTCCCGCTGGCTTATTGCAGTTTCGATCACTAACACAACCAGTAAAACTTCTATAGGTAGAAAAGCGAGGTCTATTCCAAAGTAAAATAGTTCTGTTTTTGGTTGGAGAAAGATAAAGTACTGGA
>PMMY01000236.1 GCA_003162655.1 Methanobacterium sp.
CCAGACCATAGGTATGGGAACCAGAATATTCCTATGTGGAGCTGAGGGGTATGTTATTGGAGAAGGTACTCAACATAACACTGAGGTACAGCGAAAAAATGGAGTTCCAGTGAATGGGGCTGGTACACTCATGCTCAAGGGAGATATGAAGCAGATGGATCACGAGTTCGTTAGGGGCGCCACCATGCCCAAATACGGGTCAACACTTTATGTGGGAGCAGGAATACCGATACCCATTCTAAATAGTGATATTGCTAGCAAAACAGCTATAAGTGATGAAGATATTGTTTGTCAGGTCATGGATTATGGAGTGCCTAAACGGAACAAACCAATTGTAGTAGAAACCAATTATAAAGAACTTAGAAGTGGAAGTATTGAAATTAATGGCGTTGAAATAGAATCTTCACCATTATCCTCTTACAAAAAAGCTTTAGAAATCGCTGAAGAACTTAAGTCATGGATTGATAAGGGTAATTTCTTCCTTACAAATCCTGTAAAATTACTTGCTTCACAAGGTTCTAGCCCTGGACCGCTGGAAATAAGAAGACAAACCATTCTTGTAAATGAGATCAAAAGTAAAGCATTGATAATAGCCAGTCCTAATGATGATATAAGGGATGTAGCAAAGAGGATGGTTCAAAACAACGTAAATCATTTACCGGTTGTTGATGCTGATCAAAAATTATTGGGAATTGTCACCTCATGGGACATTGCTAATGCAGTNNTGTCATGGGTATGATAACTGCAGAAGATATTTCAAGGCTTATGTGTGCAAGAAATCGTGAGGAAGGTGTTTAAAATGAAGGCTTGGCTTAAATTTTCCCCAAAAATGGTGAACCAAGCTGTGATCACCGATCTGATTAAGAACTTTGATGTGAGTTTCAACATACTCAGGGCAGATATAAACCCTAAGGGCGGTAAGATGCTCATAGAGATAAAAGGTTCCGAAGCAGAAAAGGGTATCACATACATTGAAAAAGCAGGAATAGAGGTAAGTCCTGTAAAAAGGGTTGTGAAAAAGGATAAAGAACTTTGTATAGACTGTGGTGCTTGTGTTTCACTCTGTCCTGTCAAAGCCATATCAGTTGATGAAGACTGGGCAGTCGATGTAAACGATGAAGAGTGTATTGGATGTAAATTATGCACCTATTCCTGCCCAACCAAGGCCATTAAGGTTGTAGAATAATTTTAATAATTTTAGGGCCTTATATTTTTTTATTAAATTCTATTTTTATATTTTTTCGAGAATTTGAATTGGCGCGTAAATTTGTTCTAGTTATTTGAAATGATCTTAACTATTGGAGATCAAACGGGATAAACGGCTCTTTTCCTCAAAAACGGCTTTTTCAGGACACATTTCCATGCAACAGAGACAGTTTATACATTCCCCATATTCAAAATCTGGAGTTGGTATATTTTCAATTAAAGCATCTACTGGGCAACTTTTGACACATGTATTACAGTTAGTGCAGACTTTTGAGTCGATTGCAGGTCTTGACCAGAATAATTTCATTAAACCTCTAGCAATTGATGGGGGTATCATGTCGAGAGAAACTGAAATATTTGGTGGCCATTTAAAATTATCAATTATTGGCGCTTCTCCAATGATTTCAATTTTGTCTATATCCCCTTCTCCAAGTTCTTGTTCTACTGCAATTTTGTTAGTGGGTATTTTCATTGGATCTTTACCAAGCATATCACATAATAAAACATCTACTGCTACTCCATCAGTTGATGCAAGTATCATGCCCAGTTCTTTAGGATTTCCAGCTGAGGGGCCTGTTCCATCCATCCCTATTATTCCATCAACTATGTTTAACTGTGGTTTGGATAATGCGTATATATCTACCACGTACTCCGCAAATTTTGAAGGGTTAGGTGCTTTTTTATGGTACTCAGTTTTAATAAGTCCTGGTACGACCCCATACATGTTTTTAATAGCGCATGTAAATATTGTGAGACCATGGGTTTTGATCTTGGGAAGGTTGATGATTACATCCGAGTCTAATACTTTTTTTGAAATTCTGTATTCGATATTTTTTCTGGTCTTTATATTAGAACCTGTTTTTTCGAAGTTCACGAGTTTGGCNNCAAGCTTGGCACCTGTTCTTTTAGAAACATCAGCAAACCCAGTTATATCCCAGAAACTTTCCATGCCCCTTGCAGGGCCACCTGGACTGTCCCCAATCATTGGGATTGCTCCCGCATCTTTGACCATATTTACCACAGCTTCTACAACTGCAGGATGGGTTGTTATTGCTTCATCTGGTGATTTACCCTGGAGCATGTTGGGTTTGATCATTACTTTATCGCCTGGTTTTATAATTGACGATATACCACCTATTGTATCCAAACATTTCAGCACTGCTGTTTGAACTTCTTCAAGCTGGTATGATGAACATTTTGATATTGATACAGGAATTTTTTCCATTTAAACACTCAGTATTAATTTTTTTTAATACACACATTTCTTAAATTAAGAAAATATAGAATAGGATAGATATATGTTAAAATCATTTAATTTTGTCTTAGTCCTCAAATTCTTTTAAAATTCTCTTCCTGGCCCCTCCTATTGTTAAGGGATATGGTTTGTCAAATGGGAGCTTGTCTTCCTTTTCAAGTATCTCCATTAGATGTGCTATTCTTGGAAGTCTCAAATTGGCTCCCCGTATGGTTTTTACATCTTCAAATACTTCAGGAGCTGTTCCTTCTTTTATTATCTTACCATCACTTATGATGTAAACCTTTGAAGCGTATAGGGGAACAAGATCCACATCATGCGTGGATATAACTATGGTTATTCCTTCCTTATTGAGCTTGTACAGAAGTCTAAGTATTTGGGACGCTCCTTTAGGGTCTAAACCACTGGTTGGCTCATCAAGTACCATTATTTTGGGTTTCATAGCAAGTATCCCAGCTATGGCAACACGCTTCTTCTGACCTCCGCTGAGGTGGTGTGGTGGCTTTTTCTCAAATCCATCCATTCCAACACGGATAAGTGCCTCTTTGACCCTATCTTCAACTTCTTCTTTGGAGAGTCCCATATTCATAGGTCCGAACGCAACATCTTCAAGCACTGTCGGTGCAAAGAGTTGATCATCAGGGTTCTGGAATACTATCCCTACCTTTTGCCTAATCCTCATAAGATCCTTCTTGTTATAGTTAACTGGCTCTCCATCTATAACAATAGTGCCAATTGAGGGTCTAAGTATCCCGTTGAAGTGTAAGAAAAGCGTTGATTTCCCAGCACCGTTTGGCCCTAAAAGTGCAACTATTTTACCTTCTTCCACGTCGAAATTAACCTTTTCAAGGGCTTTGGTTCCGTCAGGATATTCGTATGTGATGTCCTTTGTTTCAATAACTTTCATTCAATTTCCTCATGAGAATTATATGTGATAATTTGTTGTTATAAACATGTGATCCTTTATGTTAAATTCAATGTTAATAGGTTTCTAATTAAGTAAACACCCAAATGAATGGAGCATTACTGGTTTTTTGGACCTATACGATTTTGAGCCCTTAATGTATTTCATTGACCCATCATAACATCTTAATTCCATTGATATATAAAATGTTCTCATTTCCAAACAGTATTATATTCAAATTACAGAAGTTGAAACTTTCCTCAAGAACTTGAATCAGACATGTAATATTCAGATCAACCCATACTTCAGNNAAGACATGTAATATTCAGATTAATCCACAATTCATCTTATATGAATATTTGGCCAGGATATAAAGTAATATTTAAATATATTACTTTAATTGAGATTATCTTGTTTTATCGTGTTTAATAGGGGCTCTTTAAAGGGTCTTTGTATGAATTACTTACTCATATCAACTTTATATATATTTCCATTTTGGTTGAGAAAAAATAAAATAAAGTTGAATTTAAATTTTTGTCGAGTAAAAATCTATTTCCAAGTCTTCAGTAGAAAATTTTATTTTCTTTTAAGTTCATATCATTCCGGGGATAAAAAATCTAATGCCATTCCAATTAATAAGTACATCCCAATTGACATGGGTATTACAATTTACCATCTTAAGATTCGGCAGAGCACTTTGGAAAAACAGCAGAGATTTTCTACAACAAAACTGAGAACTCTTTAAAGTGAATAAATACTTTGCAACTGTGAAGTGTTGAAAAAATTGATTCTAACACAAAAGGAAATGTTGATATTAACTTTAACATTAAAAATCATAAATAAGAGGAAATATTTTCTTGGTATTCTTGTTAATATCGTTAAACAATAATCAACTTTTATCCTCATCTTCATTAAGCCAAGACGATTTATCTTCACCCTGAAGATATGTGTAAACAAATGAGGCGACTACAATACCTATTAAAAATCCAATAGCTACCAGGAATTGGTGTTGTAACATACTGGTTAATGGTGGGTAATGCTTAAGGTAGTACATTGCCTGGACAGCAAGAAGTCCCACCACTATAAATGTAGCAAATGAAGCTGTTAAACTCTTTAACTTTTTCCTNNTTTTTTGATTGATTTTTAATGTTTGATTTTCTTTAATATATTATTTGGTATCAAACCAATTAATAAGAATATTAATAATACCTATTTAACTCAAGATTCAAAAACCATTTAAACAATTTCAACTTATTATTATTTATGGATGTAAAAAATAGGATAATCCTAGCACTGGATCTTCAAACAATTGGAGAAGCCATGGAAGTAGCTGGTAGTGTAATAGAATATGTGGACACCATAAAAATTGGTTACCCCCTTGTACTGGCAGAGGGTTTAGAATCGATATCCAAGGTCAAAGATGAATTTGACTGTAGGATTATTGCAGATTTTAAGGTGGCTGATATACCTGAAACTAACAGTAAAATTGCAGATCTTACTTTCAAAGCTGGTGCTGATGCAATAATTGTACATGGCTTTGTAGGGGAGGACAGTTTGCAGGCTTGTCTAGATTCAGCTGAAAAATACGGGGGAGAAGTTTTCTTATTAACAGAGATGTCCCATCCAGGAGCATCAAGATTTCTTCAGAATGCAGCTGAGGAAATTGCACAGATGGGTGTTGAAATGGGTTTAGAAAACTATGTTGCACCATCAACTAAACTCAACAGATTGAAGAAGATCAGATCAATAGTTGGCAGCAATTCATTTATTATATCTCCGGGTGTTGGTGTTCAGGGAGGAGATCCAGGGAAAACCTTGGAATTTGCCGATGCAATTATTGTTGGACGTTCAATTTATTCTTCCGAAGACCCTGAAAATGCTGTTAAGTCCATCATAGATAGTATTGAATTTTAGGCCTGCAAGTTCATAAAACAGGTCAAAAAGTATGAAGTATACAAAAGTTTGAAGCAGAAAATATTGAACACCAGGAATTATAAGACCAGGATATGTGAATTGAAGAAGTCCTAAAACAGCAAATAGTAATACGGCAATCTTTAGTGTGAATCTGTACTCAAAAAATATTTTTACCTTCCTATTTTTGATCCACTTGTTATCATTTCCTATTTCGTCTAAGAATGCTGCAACAGAACATATTAAAAGTGTTACGATACCGATAGTCGGGATTCCGATGTAAACCACTATTAAAACGAAGAGTAGAAGGGCTGCAATGTGGTTTAAACTATCAACCTTCAATGATAGCATTGTACCAATCAATATAGCAATGAAAATACATGCAGCATCTGCACTGGTGACTGCCAGGTAGCCAATGAACAACCCGCATAGTATACCTGCTACAATTGCTAGTATAATATTTTTCTTCCTGTCGTATGCATCATCAGAAAGTTTCATAAATAATCCTGAGAATGCGTAAAGTACTGGTTCAATGTTCATGTTAAAACCCTATTTTAAGAAATGATCTCTAAAATTAGATTTAAATTTAATCATCATATCTGCCAATATTAAGCTTCGATTTTATCAAACCCATTACTTATTCCTAATCTTTATTCATCTCCAGTGCACCTGCAAGCATCAAAGGGAATATAATAGTTGCATCTCCAATTACNNGCTTCCTGTCTCACTTCGATCCATGGTAACCTGTATTGCAGCATCAACACCACCCCTTAGAAGATTAGATGCCAATACATAGTGTTTTGGAAGTCCACCACCTAATATAATTGTTGCTACTTTCTTTGAACTGTATACCAAGTCTGATAATTCACTCATATCTCCTGAAGCATCAAGATGGAGTTCATTATCCTGTGTAAACATCCACAGCTGCAGTCCCAGCATACTGTCTATTAATCCTGGAGAATATANNG
Organism: Methanobacterium sp.; assembly: GCA_003162655.1. Taxonomy (GTDB): domain Archaea; phylum Methanobacteriota; class Methanobacteria; order Methanobacteriales; family Methanobacteriaceae; genus Methanobacterium_B. The sequence continues at coordinate 6,245 of PMMY01000236.1, forward strand.
TCTAGCTGCTGTTTGGATTATAGAATCCTCATCTGATAATTTCGTCCCAATTTCTGTTAAAAATTCCCTTATGGTGAGATAATTGTCTTTTTCTATAATTTTAGATAATATTTCAGTTATTTCCTTCTCAAAAACTTCAAAATCTTCAGATTTCGTGTAAAGATCTCCTATCCTACCCATTCCCTGTTGGCATAGTGTTTCATCAGTCCCTGTCATTCCGTAGTGGTGCCTTCCACCGAAAGCTTCCAATAGATCATGGGTTATATTAGCGCCGCTAGTAACCACAACGTCCACCATTCCATTCTCAATCATGTCCCTTATAACTTTTCTAAGTCCACCAGGAACAAGCGGCCCTGCAACACTCAGGAAAACAGCAGTATCATCATCTTCAAGAA
>PMMY01000094.1 GCA_003162655.1 Methanobacterium sp.
ATATTGTTTCCTGAACGGTAATCAGCAACGATATTTAAGCTGAGCCCTTTGTAGGAAAAATTATTTGTCATCCCATATGTAAATTTTGGATTAGCATTGCCGATGATCCCCAGGCTATCAGTGCCGGCAGCGGTCTGCAGGAATTTAATATTACCTGTGGCAGGGTCAACACCCTCATCAAATTTACCATAGAATGAGCCTAGCGGCAGACCTGCTTTAACAAATGCCAGATTATATGTTGTACCGGCAGGATTTATTGCACCGGTATGAATAGTGGTACCGACGATATCCAATACTTTTCCCCTGTTGAAGTAGATATTGAAATCAGTGGTCCATGAGAAATTATCTTTTACAATATTTTTGGAAATGATCTGGAATTCAAACCCCTTGTTTCTCAGGCTCCCGGCATTCTGTAAAGCCGATGAATNNTATAATAATCTGCAGTTATTGTGATTCTGTCTTTCAGAAGGGCTAAATCAAGACCAAGATTGAATTGCCCGGTTTTTTCCCATTTCAGATTAGTATTCTCAAGAGTATTAGGGATATATGCATTGACTACACTTCCTCCGATAATATAAGCTCCGGGGGTTACTAAACCATACCAGGCATACGGATTAGCCTTATCGTTTCCGACTATTCCCCAGCCTACCCTGAGTTTTAAATCACTTATCGCTTCTACATCGCTCAGAAAAGCCTCCTTTGAGACACGCCAACCAGCAGAGAATGATGGGAAATATCCCCATCTGTTNNGTCAGCAGGTATTTATCATTAAATGAATAATTCAGTCTCCCGATAAAGGCAGCATGAGACTTATCATAAATTGATACCTGGGGTACACTCTGAACCGTTCCGGCAGTTACAGTGGCAATCGCTGTACTTCCTCCAAAACCATGAGACGAAAGATACACTGAACGGGCATTCTCCTTTGATGCAATAAAACCTGCAAGTACTGAAATATTGTGTTTCCCGAATTGTTGTGTATAATTCAAAGTGTTCTCCGATATCCAATATGTAAATTCATTATCGCTTTCAGAAGCAAGGCCATCCATTGTACGACCATAGCGTGTATCAGTAGGATTCTGAAAGGATGTATAAATTCCGTTACTGTGTTCAAATCCGAGAAGGCTCTTGAACTTAAGATTTTTTATGATTTTTACTTCTCCGTAAACATTTCCATGAAGCCTGTTATTAACAAAAAGCTGTACAGGTTGGTAGACAGTTGAATAAGGGTTCTCAAGATCGNNATAAGGGTTCTCTAGATCAGGAATGAAAGGATTGAGTGAATATTGATCCGGATTTGTCTTATCCCAGATACCTATTATAGGGACTGTTGTAAGCAATCTTGTTATTACTCCGTTTCTGTCGTTTTCCGAAACGCTTACATCACTCCACTTATCATAAGACAGGCTTGTTCCTACTTTCAGAAATTTGGATACTGAATGATTCAGGTTAAGATTGAATGTTGCTCTTTTAAGATTGTTATTCAAAACAATACCATTCTGATCGATTACTGACCCTGACAGATAGTAATCTGTGGTTTCATTCCCTCCGGCTACAGAAATTTGATAATTTTGTGTCAATGCGTTTCGGAAGATAACGTCCTGCCAGTTTGTATTAGCATTATAGAGATTCCAGTCTGCCGAAAGCCCTAATTCAGTAGCTAGAGCTTTAAACTGCGGACCATCGAGAACTCGCAGTTTTTTCCAGGCTTGTGATGACATCATAGATGCATTAAAAGTAACTTTCGTTTTCTCATTTGCTCCTTTCTTTGTAGTAATGAGCACAACTCCATTTGCGCCGCTACTGCCATAGATCGCAGCTGAAGAAGCATCTTTCAAAACAGAGAATGATTCNNACACCATCAACGATATACAGAGGATCACTGCCTGAGGTAATTGAAGAAGTTCCCCTTACCTTAATTGAAAAACCAGCCTGTGGCTGCCCTGATGATCTTATTACCTGAACACCCGCAGCCTTACCCTCAAGGGAATTGCCGAATTGAGTAGAGGGTCTGTTTTCAAGCTCTTTTGTTGAAATACTGGTTATGGCACCTGTCACATCTCTTTTTGCCTGAGATCCATAACCGACAACTACAATTTCTCCCAGAGTTTGTGTATTGATAGCCATGCTTATATCAATTACTAATCTCTGACCAATTGTCACTGTCTGAGAAACATAACCCACAAATGAGAAAATCAGCACCGCATTCTGATTTGGAACTGTAATAGAGTACTTTCCAAACGCATNNTGAGTTCCGGCTGTAGACCCCTGAAGCACAATAGTTACTCCTGGCATCGGCGTACCGGTTACGGCAACAAGTATAGTACCGGTTATAGTGCGTTGCTGCATTGCTTCCACAAATCCCGATTCATCCCTGGGGGTAAGAATTATCTGCCTGTCGTAGGCAGCGAATTTAACTTCATTTCCAAAGATATCTGTAAGAATATCTTTTAAGGGTTCATTTTCAGCCGTGATATCCACTTTCCGTTCAACATCAATCATTTTTGGACTATAGAGAAAGTAAAACTCACTCTGATCTTCGATCTGCTTCAATGCATCCGAAATTTTTACATTTTCCATCTTCAGGGAAAGTTTTGTGTTCTGTGNNGGGCCATAAAAGACAGGAAGAATGATAGTTTCATAACTCGGATTATTTTTTTCGAAAAAAGCACCAACATGCTCCTTTCGCAGTATTCTTGAATTTTTTTCATAAATTTGATAGGATTAAAGTTACACATGGTTTTGCAAGAAACATAACTTAGTCTGGCAGGAAAGTGCTGTAACACCTCCTGCCTTTTTGTTTCCGGTCAGATCTGTTTTATTTCATAGGCGAATATTTTATTCATTAAAAATATTTGTTTTATTCAATCATCTTCTGTGACTCAGGATGATCTTCCTTTTGGTAAAAGATCCATTTTTCATCTCTTTCCTGTCGGAGATAGAATANNCTGAGGAAGAGTTTCATGAACAAAGGTGGCAGTGTAATTCAAATCTAATAAACTTGGATCATTTATTTGTATATCAGCATTGTACCATCTTCTTAGTTTTTTAACGACTTCACCCATCGGCTCCATATTAAAAACCAGCTTACCGTCTTTCCAGGAAAAATACCTGTCGTCTTTTACTGTACGCATAATGAGTTCATTATTCGTCTTCTGAAAAATGGCCAGATCTGTAGGTTTCATTTTCATCTGAGTGATCCCATTGCTGCCGGGTTCAGGCATCTTTAATTCAACCTTACCGCTTATAAGAGAAGTTTCAATTTTATCTTCCTCGGGATAAGCAAGTATATTGAAAACGGTGCCGGTTGCTGTAATTTGAATATCTC
>PMMY01000047.1 GCA_003162655.1 Methanobacterium sp.
TACAATCCAGTCCATATAATCTCCCCTTTAATCATTTATTCATTGTTGATGATTTAATTAATATTTCACAATTTTACTGGATTAATGAATCCTGACCTAATTAGATGATCCACTATAACAATGGAGACTGAAGCCTTTGCAACAGGTGTGATCCTTGGACAGATGCATGGATCGTGCCGNNGCTATAATTGGCATACCTGTGGATATGCCTCCTAAAATTCCACCTGCATGGTTGGTTCTTGTTTTTATAATTTGATCGTCCATATAAAATTCATCGTTCATCTGGGAACCTTTAATCTCAGCAGCTTTAAATCCTACACCTATTTCAACACCCTTAACAGATCCTATTCCCATAAGCACTCTTGCTATATCAGCGTCAAGTTTTTCGAATACAGGCTCACCAAGTCCGGCTGGTGCATTTAAAACTATTGTTTCAACTAATCCCCCAACAGACTCTCCTTGTTCTTTTACATGAAGGATAAGGGCTTCCATACGGGGTGCAGCCTCTGGATCTGCACATTTAACAGAATTTAATTTAATATTTGTTTCAATTTCATCAAGTTCCATCTTATTGGCTCTCACAGACCCTACCTGGGTAACATGAGATATAACTTTAATATCAAGGGTATCCAAGAGTTTTTTTGCAATAGCACCACCAATTACATTACCAATGGTAGTTCTGCCACTACCACGTCCACCTCCCCTGTAATCATAGTTACCGTAACGTGCCTGCCAAGTATAATCCCCATGACCTGGTCTTGGATTATTTTTAAGATTTTCATAGGCTGATGAATCCATTTCTCTGTTGAATACTACTGCAGCAATTGGGGTTCCATCAGTTTTACCCCTGAACAGACCTGATAATATCTTAACTTCATCTTTTTCTTTTCTTGAAGACGTAATTTGGCTAGTACCAGGTCTCCTATTATCCAGTTCTGACTGTATATCGGTATTTGAAAGCTCTAGACCTGCAGGACATCCGTCTACAACTGCTCCAAGTGCTGTGCCGTGGCTAGAACCGAAAGTTGTAACATTGAACATTTTACCAATCTTATTTCCTGACATGATTTTTTTCTTCCTAAAAATTTATCTGATCTTATATTACGTGTTTAATTACCGTTTATATAATGTTAACTTGAAATTTGATAACATTGATTGAAATGACTGAAAGAATGTACATATAGATATCATTAAATAATTCAATACTATTATTTGGACTTAATCTTTAATATTTTATATCTTTTTAACATTACTCTATTCCAAAGACTGGTGACATAATTATTTTTAGTTATCGAGAATGTTCAAGTTTATTGATGTTTATACCCCCGATTTTAAATGAAATCTTATTTTTTTTAGATAGTTTTGTTATTTTTAGCCAATAGGATGATTATGCAATTAACATTTAACAAAAAATTAATAATATCATTAATTTTATTTAATTCTGATAAATAAGGTCTAAAATAATTTCTGTATTATCTCATTTTTATTTTTTTTAGGCTTAAAATCTAAGTAGATGGATGATCATAATATATTAAAGTAGACTAAGAAGGGGAGTGGAATTAATGACAGACATTCCAGATGTGTTAGAAGTGGCAAAAAGTGGTTATAAGTTACTTTTGGAAAATAAAAAAGTTAGGGTTATGGAAATAAGATTGAAACCAGGAGAAAAGTCACCCATGCACAACCATCCAAATGACCATATAGTTTATGTAGTTAAAGATGCGAAATTCAAATTAAACTTTCCAGATGGAAAAAGTGATAAATTTGACCTTAAAACTGGACAAGTATTGTGGATAGAAGCAGGCCCACATCAAACAGAAAATATCGGCTCTACAGATGGATATTGCATAGTTATAGAAACTAAGTAGAAAAAAATATTTGATGGTGGAAAAATGACATATGTATTGGCCATACAAAAAATTAAAGACTATGACAAATGGAAAAAAGTATTTGATGAACATGGTGATGTAAGAAAGACCAAAGGTTCAAAAGGGGCTATGATCTATCGCAATTCAAACGATCCCAGACAATTAATAATTATCACAAAATGGGAAAATATAGATACTGCTAAAAATTTTGCATTGGCAGAAGACCTGAAAATTGTGATGAAAAAAGCTGGTGTTATATGTCTACCTGAACTTTACTATCTAGAAGGGATTGAAAAAACAGAATACTAAAGAAAAATAATAAAAGAGGATTAATTTATTTACTTTTGTTGCTGTAGAGCCTTTTCGATTTCAAAATCAACTATTACCCAAGGATATGATTCTTTATCGATAGTCACCCTTATAATAATTGGACATAATTTACTAAAATATTATTTCACTTGTTTTTTTTCACAAAATCATATACCCAATGAAATGAGTTTGTTATTATTTATTTCTTATAATGAAGGTTTTGGAGGTGTTTTATTTATTATTATGACAAGTAAAGTGAAGAAGGATATCATGTTGATTTACAACAAGTTATATCATCTATACGGTCCACAGGGATGGTGGCCATTAATAGGATATGGAGGTTCAAATCCAACTAAAACAGGTGCTAAAATGGGTTATCATCCATTAAATTATAACCTACATGAAACAAGGGGGGATATTTATGAAATTATTCTAGGTACAATTTTAACACAGAACACTTCCTGGACATCTGCAGAAAAAGCCTTATTAAATCTTAAAGACTTAAATGTTATTGACC
>PMMY01000151.1:0-2458 GCA_003162655.1 Methanobacterium sp.
GTCTGTTATTTGGTATGGTGAGCTTCTTTTTCCAATGCCCTTCATGGCTTCTATTGTTAACTCTTTTCCATCTAATCTTACAATGTTGTCAACCATGGATTTGAGCATTGTTTCTACTATTTTATCTGCTGAATCTTCTGTGTATATGATTATTGGTGTGCCACCTGCTTCATTAATTCTCATTAGATAGGCTTTTAAAACGCGTATTATAAGCATGTTCTCATTGTATGTTAAGAGGGTTGTGGCAGAATCTATCACCGATCTGAATCTAGTGTTATTTGTGTTAACATAATGTACACCTACACCAACCTTAACCATGATATCTGTGGGGTTGTCGATGTGGGATGATATAATATTTTTAGTTTGCTGAGGTTTGCCCTCTGAGAGATTTGAGGTTGTGTCGATTACATATAGCGTCTTATTTTCGATGAATTTTTCGATTGGCCGTCCGAGGTCAAACATCATGGATTCCAATTGTTTTATTCCTTGATCAGTTGTAATATAGAGGCAGGGTTCATCATTGAGAAGTCCTTTATATGCAAACTGGTTGCTGAATATTGATTTACCAGTCTTTGCAGGTCCATATATTAAAGTTGATGAATTCTCGGGTATTCCGCCTGTCCCGTCATCAGACTTTGTGAGTTCTTCAAATCCTGGAGTTCCTGATTCAATACAAGGAATCATATCTAATCACCATATAAAAGTTTTAAAAGGGTATTGAGCGCTTCTTCTACTCCTTTATTTTCCTTAATAACAGTTGGAATTATTGGAATGTTTTTATTGAGTTTCATGGTTTCTCTGATTTGTTCCGGGGGCAGTGCTCCTGGTAGGTCTTGTTTGTTGGCAACTATTATCTTGGGAATGGCTTCAGCTTGGGTTTTGTTTATCATATCTTTTGCCCTTGCAAATGTTTGGGGGGCACTGGAATCTACTATTATAAATGCTCCGACAGATTCTTTTGCTAGCACGTCCAGCATAAGGTCGAAACGTTCCTGACCGGGTGTTCCAAATATGTCTGCTACGAAACCGTTGTGGTCTACATGGCCAATATCCATTGCAATGGTAGTTGGAAACTTTTCCAGTGCCATTCTTTCTACTGAAACAGATTTTTTGGATATTGATTTTACAAAACTGGATTTTCCAGCATTATATGGTCCTGTAACCAGTATTTTGGGAATATATATTTTCACACCACCGGGCTGGAGTACGAAAAAGAGAACCATGTTCTTTGATGGTTTAGTCCATGATGCACTTGTTACCATGAACCCTTGACCTATAATAACACGTTCTTCTATACTTGTTAAACTAACTACACAGTCAACACTATTTTTTATGTCTTTTATGAGTTTTGGGTCGTAGTCCCATTTTGTGAATATGTATACTAAAATGGTATTTTTTTCCTTTGCATGTTTATTCCATTTATTTAGTATTTCGATAATTTTATCCTCTTCTAGGTAATCTATTAATGTGGATAAATTGTTTATAACTCCAACACCGTTAGGAACGTCATTTATGGCTTTTATGATAACTCCTTCTATCTGGGAAATTTCATCTATGGAATATTTACCCATTGGAGGCAATCCTATAGAGTAAGAACTTCCATCGACAAAGAAGGCTTTTTCTTCGTCGAGATATTTTTCAAGGTTCCATCCATACTGGTTGAATTCGTATAATATATTGTCGGGTTCTGCAACGTTGGTGAAGATAAAACCTTTATTCCCATCTTCAATAATCCCGTTGAGTATTTGATATCCAAAGGCTTCACATTCTACTCCAGGTACAGCGCAAAATAGTATTGATGATCCTTCTGGAATTCCTCCTCCAAGGAAGTCGTCGAGTTTGGGGATGTGTGTTTTTTTCATGGCCTTTTACATCTCCTTTAGAATTTCATCAACTTGTGCTGCACGTGTTTCCATCTCAAAAAATATAAGTCCAAGTTGAGCTTCTGGATCTGTTAAAACTGTTAAAATAGCTTTTAAACCAGCAGGTAGGAGTACAATGGTTCCTTTTTCGGTTTTGACAGAGATTTGTGCTACTGTTCCTGTGTTCATTTGTCCTGAGGCGGCCTCTGCAGCGCCCATTATTGTTGAGCACAATGCAGAAAATATTCTGGCATCCACATCAGGTGGTGTCCTTGAATCTATTAGAAGCCCCTCTTTAGAAACAACACCGCTGGCTTTTATCTGTCCTACTTGCATGAGACCTGTAAGCACATCATCAAGCTTTTCCTTTTTAGTTTTAGTCATAAAAATACTCTCAAAATTAAATTAATCTTTTTTACTGATTTCGATTAATATTTCATTGGATACTTTAAGGAATTTTTCAACTATGTTACGATATTTCTCTTCACTTTTTCTTATGGCTTCTTCAACTTTTTTTCGGTCGGTTACATCTCTTAAAGTACCTTCAATTCCTATTGGTTTATTCTTTGAATCTAATAACAACTGAGCATTAATGG
>PMMY01000151.1:2507-7925 GCA_003162655.1 Methanobacterium sp.
GAAAATTTTTTTATACTTCATTTCACTTTTCTTTAATGCCTCTTCTGCTTTCTTACGGTCACTAATATCACGAACAACGCCATGTGCAAATTTCTTTCCGTTAATTTCAAAAAGATGATTACTAATTTCAACTGGTATTTTTGTCCCGTCTTTGGTGATGTTAACTGTTTCGAATGTGACATGTCCTTTGTTCTGCAGTTCAATGGCATTTTTACGCATTTCAGAACGTTTATCAGGGGCAATTAGATCTACAACAGTCATCTTCGATAATTCATTATGACTATAACCCAATCTTTTTAATCCAACTTCATTCATTTCGATGAAATTCCCAGGGAAACCATCTGCTTTAATCTCAATCAAACTAATCTGATCATTTGCATTGTTGAATAATTCTCTGTACTTTTCTTCACTTTCTTTTAAGGCTAATTCTGATTTTTTTTCTTTGGTGATGTCTCTTGCGATTGTTGAGATTCCAATGAGATTTCTTGAGTTATCAAAAATTGGAGACATGGTAATTGAAACGTCAACATGTTTACCATCTTTTCTTATTCTAATAGTATCATAGTGAGAAACCCTTTTTCCATCTTTAATTTTTATAATTAATTGCGTTATTTCATNNGAATAACCATATATGAGTTCTGCACCTTTATTCCAAGTAGTTATAATACCATCTAGAGATTTACTAATAATTGCATCATCAGAAGACTCAACAACATTAGCCAACCATTGAATATTTTCATCCATCAAATCAACCCACATTTTAAAAAAAATCAAAATTAATTTATATTATTAATTATGTTTAATGAGCTATTAATAAATTCGTTAAAATGGAAACTCTTCAAGTATTAATACAACTAGCAGATACACATACCCATACAATTTGAGATTAAAGAGTATACTCTGAAAGTAAAATGCAATATTGATTTATAAATATTAATTTTCTATAGCTTCATTCATTCATATATTTAGATATTGGNNAGTTCCATTTTCTATGTTGAACCTTGTTATGTGTGGATATGGATACATAAGCGAAATGTTCTAAAAATATAACCGTTGCTGATTGTTATTCTCAAAGTATGATGGATAGTCATTTTGAATATAAACCGCTATTAATAACAATTAGAATGTTCTAAATACTAATTGATGGGTAAGAGTCATGAAGCTTTAAATGGAAAACCTATTGGTATTTGGTCTGCCGTTGCCATTGGGATAGGTGGTATGATCGGGGCGGGTATTTTTTCTATTTTGGGTATTGCAACTACAATAGCTGGTAATGTAGTTTATATCTCTTTTATTATTGGAGGTGCAATTGCACTTCTCAGTACGTACTCCTATGCCAAATTAGCTACTAGATATCCATCTGCAGGAGGACCTGTGGAGTTTTTAGTCAGAGGATTTGGTGATGGTGTCCTGAGCGGTGGATTTAATTTTCTTCTATGGATTGGCTACATCTTTGCCCTGAGTGTTTATGCAGAGGCATTTGGAAGTTATGCTGCTACATTCCTACCTATGGGTCAATCAGGACTCTCTGTTACTATTCTAGCAATTCTAATTATTCTGATCTTTACGTCCATCAATTTTTTAGGACCCAAGGTAGTGGGAAGATCAGAAATAGTAATTGTGGGAATAAAAGTAGGGATATTGATGGTTTTTGCTTTAGTAGGATTGTTCTTCATAAAACCTTCCCTATTAACAATTTCTCAGTTTCCCCATGTCACTAATATACTAACAGCATCTGCATTATTATTTTTAGGATATCAAGGCTTTGGTTTAATCACAAATACTGCGGAAGATATAAAAAATCCTGAAAAAAACATATCCCGGGCACTGTACATCGCAGTTGTACTAGTGATGCTGATATACGTACTTGTCTCTTTGGTGGTAGTGGGAAATCTTCCAATTCCTGAGATTGCTAAAACAGCTGATTATGCCCTGGCAGTGGCAGCAGAACCATTTGCAGGAACCATAGGATTTACTATAATGGCCATAGCAGCTATAATCTCAACTTCATCTGCAATTAATGCCACACTTTACGGAGGGGCTAATGTAAGTTATCTAATGGCAAAAAAAGGTGAACTACCTGAAATTTTCAATAGAACTGCATGGAGAGATGGTAAAGAAGGTTTAATTATCACCAGCGCTATTGTTATCCTCTTTACAATATTCCTCAATTTGAGCAGCGTAGCTTTAATGGGCAGTGCATTATTCCTAATAATCTATGCCGGAGTAAACTTCGCACACCTCAAAGTATATAAACAAACCAACGCTAACAGATACATCATCTGGCTAGCCATAATAGGCTGCCTATTTGCATTAATCATACTAATCTATTACCAAATCTATAATTCACCATTAACACTTGAATTATTAGTAACAGTAACAACAGCAGCGTTTTTAGTAGAATTTATTTATCGCAAATACGGAAAACGAGCTTTAAAGCAAAGGAAATTAAAACTTAAAATTAATTAAAAAGGTAAGAAATAAATTTTTTACTTAACATGTAACAATTTTTAAGTATCAAAGTTTAATGCATTTCTTTTTTCACAAAAACAAAAATGGTACCCAACATCATTCCTAGACTGGATAAGTTCCCAATTATTCCAGCGACTACCGGACTCCTGAAGTACAAAATTGAAACCGTGAAAATCGCTATTGCAATTAATTCAATTCCTATAATCAAACCAACCATTCCAATTATTTTATCTAAATTATCAATAAACATGATTATCCTCCTATTTTCGTATTTAACTAATGAAAAGTTGTATTCTTGAGTTAGTCATCATATATGTAATGATCNNTTAGTCATCATCTGTGGAGTAATGATATTTTACCATTTATATATGCTGATGTTATTTCGCTCTGTTTTAAATAATATCCACATATAATGCATTTAATGCTTTCATAATCTTTTTCCATGAGACCATTATCTTTGGGGTGTATGATTTTGCTCATGTTGGATCTCCCTTTGTTAATGGGTAACGTTTTTTTACTGTACTTTTACATATACTACATTTTCCAATACAAATCAGTTCTGAATTATCTCCAGATTCAAATATTTCTAATTTATGGTCCAACTTGGTTTTATATCCACATTTGGGACAGTTAGCATATTCATCCATACAAAATCATTCTCCATTAAACAATTCAGAAATTCTATAAAAAAGTATAATAACTTAATTACCACCGGAAGTATATTTCCTCCTTAAAATATATGAATCTTTTTGTCAGATTTAAGGACAAATTATTAAAACAAATTATTTGAAGATGAATTTGTATTTGGAAGTCTAGGACAGACATTTGGGTCATGGTATCATTAACATGCCCATCGATTTATTCTCAAAAAGAATATTGTGAAGTTGTGTCGAACCATATTCGGGCTTAACGAAGTAAATCTTCTATGGGTGCCNNATAATCAAATAATTCAGGATATTTTGATCTAAATATTCCAGGATCTAATTCGATTTGTTTATTTATCATTTGTATAGACTCTTTAGATAGAGTTTGTCGAATTCTTTTTACTATTGCATTCTGTTCATCTCTCACCATATCTTGAATACTTTTAAATNNTTTTCTTGAGTTTTTAGAATATCAATATGGTTCTGTATATCTTCAATTTTTGGAAGTGAATATCTCTCTTTTTCCATTCTTTTGTATATATCCGGCAATCCTATTCCTACTAGAGAATAACAATCATTTAGACCTATAGGTCCTTTTAATAAGGAATTTTTAGTTTCTAGTATATTTAATTCTTTTGGAAATCTTTTTTTAGTTTCTTCATCCATTTTAAATCACAACAGTTTTAGATTCAGTTTGTATTAACTTTGANNTTTCTAATTTGAAATTTCAATGGGCCATACTTCGATTGAGATATATTAAATAATCTTAGTTGTATAATAAATATACTACTCCCAATTAGAAGAAAAGTACAAAACAAAACATTACATTTTTGTTGTGAATAGAAATTTACTTGATAATTCATATCATCTAATTCACAACCATAATTGTGGCTATGTTTTGTTTTTAACATTTAATTATCTCTTTTTTAACAAATTTNNTTTTTTTAAATTTAGGGGGATATAAAAAAAAATGAGCGTTAAAGAAGATATACGAGCGCAGATAGTTGGGGAACTTGCTGGGGCCAAGTTTCCAATAGAAACACCTGAAAAACTTTTAGGATCCTTTCCAGATGGTGGTCAAACCACATGCAGATCTGGCGATGTTGTATTAACCGTAGAAGATGCTGGTAAAATCATTAAACCTAATGACTTTCCATTTAAATCAGCAAAAGAAGTGGCAAATGTAATAGTAGATAGAGCAGGTTTATAAAACCTTATATCTTTTCATTAATCCATTTTTTTACTAATTTTTTCCCAAGAGAAATGATATTTACTTCAAAGCCATCTAAATATGAGTCAATTTTTATATATCTTTCACCATCTAGATAATTTAGTAATTAGTAACTAATTTGTCAAGTTTAACATTGAATTTTTCTTTTTTCAAATCATAACTATCTTAAATGATAACCTAACTTCAATTTATTAAATTTTATTTACACAAAAATTACTCTTCAATCAAAAATAATTAAAAAATTAAAATGAAAACCTGAAAAATACAGGCTCATATTTTAACGATTATTTCATTTTTTCTAAGAAATCCTGGTACTAATGGATTATTGTATTGGGCTACTATGAAATTTGATTTTGCTTTAATATTTTTCTCTTTTAGCCAGGTTTTAAGTTCTTGGATTTCCTTTTGGGCAAGTTTTTCTTTTGCACGCCCTGAAAATCTGATTACAGCTGTTCTATTATTTTTTTCTTCTTTGAATTTGATTCTTTTATCATTCGGTTCTGGAAGGGATTCCAGTGTATATTTGGAGGGCATGGTGAACGATATACGATAAGTATGACCTTTTATTTCTTCAGCGGCTACTGGAGCAGTCATGTCTATTTTCTCTGATTCAGAAACTTTCTCCTCTGTAACAGGTGCAGTCATTGGAATCTTCTCAGATCCCCCTTCGTTGATGGCCTCTTCAGTTACGGGAACTGTCATGGGAATTTTCTCAGATTCTATTAAATTTTCACCTGTAACTGGAGCAGTCATGGAAATCTTAGATTTCTTATGATTACCTCCAAAGATATAACCAGCTAGAATAGAAAAGCCATTACTCAAAGCAGAACTATAATCTGCTTCTAAATCGACTTGAGCCACTATATAATCATCATATTTTCTGATCTCTATATTCCCCTCCTTACTCTCAACATTATAAGTCGGACTTTCAATTGCCATGAAAAAACCTCCTTAGTATAATATATGTATTTCCACTTTTAAAGAATTTTTCAAACAACAAATTACAATAATAAAAAGTCTTATTTTTCCCTAAAAGAAGTCAAACGAATACTCATCTTCATAAATAATAGT
>PMMY01000273.1 GCA_003162655.1 Methanobacterium sp.
CCTGTATCTATGAGAAGAGATTTAGTCTTCCCTTCTATTAAATAGCAGTTAGCACTGGTTATGTCACTAATAGCCCAGACTCCATCATTAATTTCATTTAAATTAAACCATCCATTATCTTCAAAACCCATAATGTTCCCTCCACAATTTCATAATACTACGATATAATTATTATTTTCAAAATAGATAATTTGATCTGAAGATAATTTTTTACGATAAATCATAATTTTTTTAATAGGAATAATCATAGCAAAATGCTATAAATCGGCTCACAAAATTATTTTCATGGAATAATCTAAGTATTTTAGAAACCAATAAATAAAATGACAAGTTGTGTATTAACATGAAGGTAAAAAACGTTGCTATAGCAGTAGAAAACATGGAAGAATCAACCAAGTTTTACACCGAAATTTTGGGAATGAAAGAAGTGAGAAGATTCAGCCCCCAACCAAATTTGACAATTGCCCTATTTAAGGGAGAAGGAGAGGCCATGATCGAACTCATTGAAAATGAAGCCAACAAAAAAGGATTGTTCTTGGTGGGTTTGGAAGTTGAGGATATGGATGCTGAAGTGGCTAATTTAAAGGCCAAAGGAGTAGAATTAAACCGAGGATCCTTCGGCCCACCTGGAGGTCCCAGAGTAGCCTTTCTAGATGGTCCCGATGGTGTGGAAATAGAAATGATTGAAAATATGGATAAGATTTAAATTTATTCCAATAAACTCACCATCAATTTTTTTTAAGAAGTTAAATATAATATATTGAATAATTTCTGATAAAAACTTTAATAATCACGTTTTACCAATTATATTTGTAAATATTATCGATAAGGTGAAAATACATTGGATTTAATAACACACTTTTTAGTACCGTACATAATATTAGTCGCCGTTAAAAGTAAGAATAAACTTGCCGGAGGTTTTGGTGGTATTTCACCAGATTTTGATACCATCTTTGTTGCGTGGATAGGAATATTAGCTCCACAGTTTTTCATTTTTTCTCACAGAGGAATTACACATTCTTTTATCTTTGGCTTCGTTACTTCAACAATTTTCTTGTATGTAGTATCAAGAAAACAGGTTAATGAATTTATCAGTAACCTTATTAAACGTGATTTAACAGTAAAATTCACAAAAACCACCATCTCAATTGCCTATTTTGGTGTTTTAATCCATTTATTCCTTGATTATCTTACCACATTAGGGATTCCGCTTTTCTTTCCCTTTTCAATTACAAGATACGCCGCAGATTTATACCAATCTTTAGATCTTTTAACCATCATAATTGCAGCTGTTGTATTGCTTATAATCTACATGAAAATAAATTATAAGTATAAAAAAGCTGCTATGGCCATATTTATGATTATTCTAATATCATTTGGAGGTATAAGAGCATACGAGAAATTTAATGTTCTTGAAGATGAAACTCCAACATTGAATGGGAATTACAGTCAATTATCAGTTTATCCAACCAGTGATATGTTCTCATGGAACGTTGTTAAAAGAAATTCAGAAAACACTAGCTATATAGTGTCTGAATATGATACATGGTACGATCAAGAATCGAATATAAAATTATATACCACTCCTTCGGTTGAAAATGGTAATTACAGCTCTGCATTAAATGCTATAAAAATTGCAGATGCCCTTCCTTTGGTGAAAAGATTTAAATGGAATTCNNTCCTAAATTCATATACTGGAAATAATATAACAGTTACAGTCCCTTAAACTATGAATTAGATATTCGATTCTCAAGTTCTTCTAAAAACTCCAACAACACTTGGTTAAAGAATTCTGGATTATCCTGATTGAACAGTGCCCATCATCAGGTATGACAACGTATTTACTTTGTTTGTCTCGTTCTGACCATTCTTTCAGGCTTTTTTAATGTTTCCTGTTTTATCATATTCTCTCCAAAAACTAATAATAAAGGAGACTGCACATGATAATCGGGTTCATAGTGGATACACTTAGATAAGTCCAAATATTTATAAATTCTTCTTTTGACAGTCCGTTGAATTTTTCTTTTAAATACTGTTTAGTATCTGTTTTAATAGCAGATGCGTTAACCATTGCTTTTTTGAGGTTTTCATATGGTCAGAGTTTGAACATGAGCGGGGATATTTTAACTGATCTAGATTCGAAAATTGATAGTTTTTCAGTGATACGGGTTCCATCAATCACGATTATGGCTTCTGCTCTTTCGGGATGCCGGAATACAAACTCTTGAATTACAAATGTTCCAGCTGATTGTCCAATTAATATGGGTTTATCAATGCCAAGTACGTCTAAAATATTTAACATGTCATCTGAAGCATCTTTTACACTAAAATATCCTTCAAGTGGTCTAGATTTACCATGTCATCTCATATCCCAACGAATTATTTGATAATTCTCATTAAACAAATGCATTTGAAGATCGAATTGCTCATGGTCAACAAGTGCTCCATGTGCAAAAAATATCAATGGTTTTTCAGAATTACCCGACAACCAATATTTAACCAGACCTTTTAATCTTATATTCAAGTTCATTTATCATGATGATCGACTTCAGTATGTTATACCAGGAAAAAACAGTGCAGACAACTTGAAAAATATAAATTAGCTAAAAAATTAGACCCATCAAAAAATCTGATTAAATAAACTGTTTTTTACACTTTTGTTCTCGTTTTAAACTTTAATGAATCAAATATTCTATTCAATAATTTTTTTTCTCTGTACAATTCGAGTATTCTTTAATCTTTTAGAATAGCAGCACATCTTCTAACTTGGTGGAATGGAATAACATCAACAATGACATACTTTGATTCAATATACTCCCTGTGAATAAAAATTGCAGATGAAACTNNATTTTAATTATTTCATGATCATTCTTTACTGCCCCTACAATCTCCTTCACAACAGATTCACCAAATAATCCATACGAGTCTTCAAAATCTATTTCAATACTTTCTATCTCACTATCAATCCCCATATACCCCACCCCCATAATATCAAAAATTACATATTCTCAAATTTATTATTTATCTTTATGAAATTAAATTTTTCCTGAAAACACTACATGATACAGTAAATTTTGACTTTTTTTATTATGTTCATAAATATAATTAATATTCGATTATAATTAATTAAATATAAAATTTGAGATAAATTTTATTCTTTTATTCAGATAGTAATAATTTCTTGTTACTCTGTAATGATATTCCGGGATTTAAATAGAAATTTATTTATAATATAATTTATTCATAATACATATCTAATAATTATTAATACTTTTGAGGGAAACTAATGATAAAAAACACCATAATATTAAATAAAAGCAACGTTGAAGAGCTCATAAAAATGGATGAAGTAATAAATTCGGTTGAAACAGCATTTGCAAAGGAAGCCAATTGTAACATCGATATGCCGGCTAAGAAGTATCTTTACTTCAACCAGAATAGTGAAAAAAGTCCGGGAGATCTAAGAATTATGCCATATTCCGTTATTGGAAGTATAGCAGGTGTAATGCCGTTAATGTGCACCCTGACAACCCTGAAAGTTCAACCTGCCCACAGTAATGACACTATAGAACTTATTGACCCTGATGNNGCGGCACTTCTATCATTCTTTGCACTAAACGAAGTAATGAAGATCAACTAGATTAAAATTTCGAGTCAACCATTGAAACCAGGGAGAATTTCGCAAGAATGATGAGAGACAACTATGGAATAGATGCAAAGGCTGTGGAAACTGTTAAAGTAGCTGTCACTGGTGATGTTGTGACCACAACAACTCCCTCACGAACACCTTTGGTAATTTCAAACTGANNAAACAGGACTGATCTTGAGATCCAAAATAATTATAGACGACTGGGAACAGGCAAGCCACAGTGTAGAAATGAATGTACCACTATCAGAGGGCATTCTTGGGAAGGGAGACATCCATGCAAAACTAGGGGATATTCTAATAGGAAATAAGATGGGCAAAACCAGTGATGGAGAGATAACTGTTTTGATTCGACAGGACTAGCTGTTCAGGACATTTCAACAACATGGAAAGTCTGTGAAAAAGCACTGAAGTTGGATATCGGCCACAAAATGGATCTAATGGCTTAAAAGCTTAAAAATATTTCTTTTGGAAAATTATTTATTTTCAGTTTAAGATAATAATGGATGAAGATTTATTAAAAAAGTTGGATGTGAGAAAATGCCTATGGTTCAAGTGAATGTTTGGAAAGGTTTTGAACAAGAAAAGATTGATTATTTAATTAAAAATATTACTAAGGCGTTTGTGGACGTGGATGTTCCAGCGGAAGCCGTTGAAATTCTGATATATGAGGTACCAAAATCTCATTGGGGAGTTGGTGGAGAATCATGTTCAATAAAATTTAAGGATGTGGGTCCACAGGAATGATAACATGAATTTGGTTAAAGAATAAATTTTTTTTTATTTTTTATAAATATTAACTTAAAACATCTTCAAAATAAATATAAACCCTAAAAAATGCTGAAAAATAAGGTATTATTTTTTCTTGGTGTTAATATTCCACCAATAACCATCAGAATCGTTAGTATTAATCCAATTATTGGTACACCTGTATTGTTGCATTGGAATTGTTGTGGTTACTGCATTTACTGTAGGAATTACAGGATTTGGATTATTAGCTCCATTTATTGTAATTGGAGCTGCTCCTTCGGTATTTAGGTTGTATGTTTCTAATGATATGTTTGAATCAAAGACATAAAGTCTATTGATATTTTTTCCTGTTTTGTACAGNNATTTGAAATATTAAAAATTTGAAACAAAAATGATTGTTATATTCTTTCACCTTTATGTAGAAATTCTAGTTTTTGTATGTTCATTGTATTAATAGAATTCAATTAATTTAGAATCCTTTAAATAATAATAGTCCTAAACTAGTTTTAATGTATTTGGGAGGAAAAGTTTTTGCAAAATAATATTAATGCTTCAAAAATAGGTTGGACCGCCCTTATACTGGTTTCATTATCTTCATTCATCATTGCACTTGATTCTACTTTTATGAACGTGGCCATAACCAACCTGGTGGTTGATCTTAACACCACGGTATCTGCTATACAGGTAATTATTACTGTTTATGCCCTGACAATGGCCTCATTAATGCTTCTTGGTGGTAAGATGCAGGATGTTGTTGGCAGGAAGAAAGCATTCCTCGCTGGTGCAGCAATTTATGGAGTAGGAACAACTGTGGCTGCTTTAAGCATTAATGCAACCATGCTTCTGATTGGCTGGTCAATATTATAAGGGATTGGAGCGGCGTTGATGAGCCCTGCAACAGCTTCTATCATAACAGGAACATACACTGGCAAGAACCGTGCATTTGCACTGGGAATATGGACGGCGGTTGCAAGTGTGGGTGCAGCTGTTGGCCCCCTTATAGGAGGATTTTTAACTACATTCTTCAGCTGGAGATGGGGTTTTGGACTTGAACTGGTTATTGTAATATTTGTACTTGCCTTATCACGAGAACTGAAGTACTTCCCTCCATCCATGAAATTATCTGATATAAATAAAATAAGTGTACTTTTGTCTTCATTTGGAATTCTTGTACTTGTTCTAGGAATCTTAAGCCTTAATTCCATAAAAAACTGGGAAATATCCCTGGTGATGATGGCAACAGGAATATTACTGCTAATACTCTTCTACTTCTGGGAGAAAAAAATAATAAATCTTAATAAAAGACCCTTTACCGATATTAGACTGTTTAAAAACAGAAATTTTACACTTGGAAACATCACCCGATTAATAATGCAATTAGCACTTGCAGGTGCTGTTTTTGTTTTGCCTGTATTTCTACAGCAGGTTACAGGTTCCAATGCATTTACAACAGGTCTGGCCATTTTACCATTAACCATAGGACTTCTGATATTTGCAATAGCATCCTCCAGGTTATCAAACTATATTGCACCCCACTATCTGATTTCCATAGGATTTCTTTTAGCCCTTGCAGGCAGTTTTTTCCTGAGTTTCCAGTTCAACTTGAACACCCAAATAAGTGATATTATCCCTGGAACATTGCTTTTAGGTATAGGATTGGGTCTTGCACTGCCAATAACCGGTAACATTGTATTATCATCAGCAGGTGATGATAAACAGTCAGATGCATCGGGAATTCTGTCCACAAGTGCAAGTTTGGGAACATCAATGGGAACTGCTATTATTGGGATAGTTCTCATACTTGGAATTATAAACGGAATATACGTTGCTGTCGATCAAACGTTTCCTAACGAATTCAGCAAAGACCAGATCAAGCAAAACTTGTTGCAGTTCGATGAAAAAATGAAAACCACCAATATTACTAGCTTAAAAGGAAATGAAACCTCCGATGCATATAAAATTGTAAACAAATCTGTAAGCGATGCAATGAAAACTACATTTGACTTTGTATCCATCATATTCCTAATCGGCTTCATAATTTCACTCTATATAAAGCCGTTGAAACGGATTAAGAAGGATTAAATCAACATATCCAACCTACCATATCATGTTGTATATTTAGAATCTAAAGAA
>PMMY01000075.1:0-2436 GCA_003162655.1 Methanobacterium sp.
CAAAATTTTAATATATCTATTTAACATAAATATAACTATTGTTATATATTAGTAGGATAATAGAAAATTCTATTAGAATCAAAAACCAATATTAAGATGTTAATTTATTTCGTCTTTGACAAAGTCTTAAAATCTCAAGATAAATCTATTATTTAATTAAGGGAGAAGGTGAATAGAATGTACAGTGAAAAAGTAATGGATCATTTTCAGAATCCCAGAAACGTTGGAGAAATCGAGAATGCAGATGGTATTGGAACAGAGGGGAACCCAACTTGTGGAGACCTGATGACTATCTACATAAAGGTCGAAGATAACATTATTACCGATATTAAATTTAAAACCTTTGGATGTGGAGCTGCAATTGCCACAAGCAGTATGATAACAGAAATGGCTGTTGGAAAAACCATTGAGGAAGCCCTTAAAATATCGAGAAATGATGTTGCAGATGAACTTGAAGGACTGCCACCAGTAAAGATGCACTGTTCAAATCTTGCAGCAGATGCTTTACGTGCTGCAATTGCTGATTACAAGATGAAACAGGCTGAAAAGGAACAAAGTGGTAAAAAATCCGACTGAAATAAATAAATTATTTTTTTCCTTTTTTTATATAATAATAACTATTAGATCTAATTTAATTCCTGGTTAGTTGTGAATAAAATCTCAATTATAGTAATATTCCTAATTAAAATAAGAAATTTAAAAAAAAATAAATAATTAGTAATAATCATCCGTACNNGGTTTTGACACCTCTTTGTATATTATTATTACAATAGAATTTATAATTTATTGAAATAGATAAAAAATAGTGAAAAAATTTATAAAAATTAATGATTATTCAGATCTTTTGAATATAATACAGATCAATATTCATTTAGTTCGATTCTATTTCAGGTTAACAACAACATCAATAATTTCAATGTCACGGATACCGTAGTCTTTTATTACATTATTATACTCTGTCTGTACCTTCTCATTGTCTAAAAATTTCTCAAGATCAACCTTTATATTCTTTAGGGCATCTTTCATTGATTCACCCTTACTTGAAATATGGAAGACCGGACAAACCGCAACATAAACATCTCCTTCTTCAACAACAGAAACAGGTAGCTGTAATATCACTTAATTACCTCCATTATACTTACTTCAATTATATAACTTAAGATATGGTCCTTNNTAAATAATGTAATAAAAAAAACTTCAGATAAATCCTCCTTCATCATGATCATGTCTGTCTACCGCCTCCGTAACAGACTTACATGATAATGTTCCTGGAGTAACACTTCAGGAACAATCTTTTTTATTTTCAACCAACAACGCAATTAACTAGAGCTATTATCAAGATTTTTTGGAAGAAAAAAACAATAACTATTTATAATTAAATAACAAAAATAAAATATAACGAATTAATTGGATGCAATAAATACGATTAAGGTGAACCAAAATGAGAAATGAAACTAAACACAACTACATAAGTTCGATGGATGTGAAGGATGAAAAGGGAAATATTTTAGGAGCAGTATGTGTATCACCAGCCAAAGAACTAGGGAAAAGAGACATCATTTTGATGGACGAAAATTCAGGCTCATTTTCTGTTAGAAGTACTACAGAATTAATCAATATGTTATCTAAAAAGAATGTACCTTTCGAAGAAAGAAAGCATGTATTAGACTTTTTAGCAGAGAGATTGCGATATTTAGAACAGGAAGTAACTATCAATACTTTAAAATCTATCAATGATGCTAACAAGAAGAAAAAATAATCTAAATTTTTCATTCTTTCTAGTTTAAAATGATTTTTGGAGTTGAAAATTAATGGCTTTGATAGGTGTCCTTATCGATGAAATGTTCGAAGATGTTGAGTACACAGAACCTGCAAAGGCATTTAAAGAAGCAGGACACTCCCTTACACATATAGGTCTAAGAAAAGGTCAGCTCGTTAAGGGAAAGAGAAAGAGAACTCCTGTAAAAATTGATCAATCAATTTCAGAAGCAAAACCTGAATCTTTAGATGCGATTCTAATCCCAGGTGGATGTTCCCCGGATCATCTACGAGGTGAAAAAAGATCTGTTAAATTTATTAAAGACTATTTTGAAACTGGTAAACCTGTATTTGCCATTTGTCATGCACCACAGATCCTTATAACTGCCCAACTACTAGATGGTCGTAGAGTAACAGGATGGAAATCAATTGTACAAGACATTAAAAACTCTGGTGCTATATATGTTGACCAGGAAGTCGTCGAGGATGGAAATTTAATTTCGAGTAGAGGACCTCGTGATATACCCGCATTCACAAAAGCTTCACTAAACAAATTGGAATCAATTTAACTATTATCCTAATAATTAAGTTCATATTCCAAAATATCGATCAATAAATTTTTGTTCGATATGAAATTCAAGCTTTTTTTAAAATTAAATGAAAAATTAAATATGGCAC
>PMMY01000075.1:2572-4169 GCA_003162655.1 Methanobacterium sp.
TAAACCTTCCAAAAAAGGATGGTAGAGAAGTTTTAAGAGAAATTAAAGGGGATGATTGTTTGAAATGCATTCCAGTAGTTATTCTTACCACTTCTAATGCTGAAGAAGATTTAATTGAAACTTATAAAATGAATGCTAACTGTTACATCACCAAACCTGTAGATCTTGATCAGTTTATCAACGTTGTGAAATCCATTGAAAATTTCTGGCTGAGTATAGTTAAACTTCCAACTAGGTGAAAAGATGACTGAAAAAAAAATACACATTATCCTTGTTGAGGATAACCCTGGGGATGCTTTAATAATTAAAGAGATGCTTAAAGAAATCTACGACGACAATTTTGATCTCGAACATTTTAAACGCGTAGAAGACGGTGTAGAACATCTTAACGAAGATTTTGATATCATGTTATTAGACCTTAACCTTCCAGACAGCCAGGGATTTGAAACATTTAACACCATGAATAAAAATGCACCTGAATTGCCTATAATAATTTTAACAGGTCTTGTTGATGANNTCGAGGTCAATAAAATATTCAATCGAACGTAAACGCATAGAAATTGATCTGAGAAAAAGCGAAGAAAGATATCGTCTAATGGTAGAAAAAATCGAGTCAGGACTCTTTTTGATCAACTCGAAAAATGAAATTAATTATGTAAACAATCAAATGGCAGACATGTTAGGCTACAAAACTGATGAATTGATTAACCAGGACGTTTTTAATTTTATTCAAAGAAAGTGTAGAGATGTTTTTAAAAAACATTTAAAGGTTAACAATAGGGGTATAGGTCAAACTTATGAGATCCAGTTTTTAAGTAAAGATGGTAAGCCATTATGGGTACTTATGTCAACCAGTACTCTTCACAAAGTTAACGGTGAATATATCGGTGCTATTTCAATTATGACCGACATAACAGCACGTAAAGGAATGGAAAAATCTATTATGGATGCAATGATAGAAAAGGATAAGGATTTCTTTTTTATAATGGGCAATATGGTAGAAGCTGTTAAGCCATTAATTCAAAAGGAGTACGTCGAAGACTTCCAAGATAAATTCACGTAAAATTATACAAATCATTAAACTATTTTTTTATCAATTATCTGATGTAATTGATATTTTTAATAGTTTAATCACCCAAAGATAATTAATATTTATATATAATTGATATGAGGATTTATGAAAGCTATAGAGACCAATGGTTTGACGAAAAGATTCGACAAGATGACAGCCGTGGATGATGTGAATCTAGACGTTGATCAGGGGGAAATTTTCGGTTTATTAGGCCCTAACGGAGCCGGGAAAAGTACTTTCATATCCATGTTGTGTACTATTTTAAAACCTACTTCCGGAACAGCCAGGGTGGAGGGTTATGATATTGTGAGCCAAGCATCTGATGTCAGGCGATCTATTGGTATAGTTTTCCAGGATCCCAGTATAGATGATAAACTAACTGGTATGGAGAATATGGAGTTACATGCAGATCTCTATGATGTTCCACGTGATGTAATGTACTCCAGAATAAATGAGGTATTAAAATTAGTTGAATTAGAGGATCGTGCGTCTAGTTTTGTTAACACTTATTCTGGTGGTATGAGA
>PMMY01000075.1:4184-4551 GCA_003162655.1 Methanobacterium sp.
AGGAGCAGGATTATTGCATTGGACACCCCTGATAACCTCAAGAGTGAAATAGAAGGTGAAACCATTATCATTGAATCCAGTGATAACAAACTCTTATCTCAAAAGGTAAAAGAGGGAAAACTCGCAGATAATATGATGGAAACAGGAAAAGAATTAATTTTAACAGTTGGAAACGCTCATACAGCATTGGCCCGTATTGTTGAATTGGCTGTATCGGTTGGTATCTATATCGACAACATATCCATTAGAGAGCCGGAGTTAGATGATGCATTTATGTTCTTTACAGGCCGTGAAATTCGTGATGGCGGTGGAGGTAAAGAACTAGCAGGAATGGCAGCTAGAATGAGGGGGAAGATAAAATAAGCGA
>PMMY01000308.1:0-2467 GCA_003162655.1 Methanobacterium sp.
CGAGTATAGATTGTTCTTTTTCATTCAAAGTATACACCTAAAAATTTATTAAACAAAAATATATTTATAGACTGATTAGTCAATTCAATATTTAAAAGTTACTATAAAAGAAATTAAAAATGTTGTAAATATTTTATTAAAAAAGGGTGTCTATTGTTGTATTAACCACAAATCTACAATAAAATAGATTAAAATAGAAATTTGAGATAGATAGCACAGTCTATTATTTTGAAGGTCAAATCATAGAGTAAATTAGATTTATTGATTAAAATTCAAATCATTTTGAATTCTAGTCTTTTCTTCACACTCTGGACATTCTAGCTCTTCATTTGGGTCGTATAACATCCCACAGTACAAACATTTAAACTCTATTTTAGTTTCACACATTTTTTTGTCTCACAAAATTGATACAAAAACCTAGTTTCAACACACAATATATTTTATCTTTAAACATAGCTTAAACTTTTCTATTGCAACCATTTTTGTTCTGAATTTTACAATAATACAATATATTTTAATGATTTAATAATTGTACTCAATTAATTCTTAAGAAATTAAAAATATGATAATATTTACGCCCAATATTCCATAATCTCAATAAATCTACCTTAAACTACGTTAAAGTAAATTTTAATATATTTAATTGGATTAAAACACAAATAATCAACTTAAACAGCTGGATTCAACTAATGATGACTTATAACACTAAAATACTTTAATAAGATGTATCCACTTCATTATGTGCCATAAATATATTATTAACGACAAATAACACCAATAAAATCAATTGAATATTGAAAATATGGTTTTTTTCTCAAATTTATAACTCTAATGTGTGATTAGTGTAACTTCCAGTTTTTACAAGAAAAGCTGGAAATATTAAATATCTCACTTTAAAAGAAGCTATGGATAAAGAGCTTCTTGAAATTACAGAATTAGATGATTCATGAGCTGTTCCAGAACTTCGAGTAAAAATCATACTGAAATTCCAGTTTTAATTCTGGATGGTTCAGAATTAAAAGGTGCAAAGCAGAACAGAATAGTAAATATAAGTATTTTGCTTAAAAAAAATTTTGAAATCATTATCCCTGTAATCTGTGTTGAATAGGGAAGATGGTCTTATACATCAAGAAATTTTAAGGATTCAGATAGAATTACATCCTACCAATTAAGGAATGTGAAATCAGCTTCTGTAAAAAGGTCGATTAAAAATTCTGGTCAATATACATCAGATCAGGGTGCTGTTTGGGATGAGGTCAATGAATTACATGATAAAACACATGTTCGATCACCAACAAGTGCCATGGGAGATGTTTACGATGCTAAATCAAACGATCTTGAAGATTTTATAAAATCATTTGAAATAGTAGATGGTCAAAATGGGCTGCTGGTATTTGTTGACAATGAAATAATGGGTTTAGATGTTGTTTCAAGTGAATTTGAATATAAATATAAATATCTTCACAAAAAATTAATTAAAGCTATGCGCTTGATTCCATGGTTAAAAATGATATTGAAAATGCCAATTCCTGATATAAACATTGATTTGGCCCATAAATTCCTTAAAGAAAATTTTAAAAGTGAGGAAAGTAAGAATAAGTCTGTTGGATATGGCTTTGATTACAAGTTCACCAGCAATTCTTATATCGGGTCTTCACTCGTTTGTAAGGATGATGTGATCCATGCATCGTTCTTCAAAAGTCTTGAAGATGAGGAAATAGGAAGGATGGCCAGATACAGCACAAGAACAAATATAAGGTAGTACTAATGTATACATTTTTTTTAATTCTTTTTTTTAAAAAATTGGAAAAAAGATTATCTTTAATCCAGAATTTAGTCGAAGTTTGTTAAATTTTGCTGACTCAAATTTTTATATTTATCAATATTTGTAGTCAGAGTGTTTTTATATGTGTTTAATTCACCTGCATTGTAGAGTTGTTGTAGTTGAGATGCGTGTGATAGCTCGAACTGCCAGTAAGGACTGTGTAAGTATGGGAATATCATTCCATAGATCGTGTAGACGTATGCTGGAATAATTCCATAAGTATTTGTCATTATTTGGAAGAACAGTGGGAATCCGCAGCCCTGATCTATGATAGGATTGTCTGTTCTAACAGTTCCATGCCATACCATAGGTATTGGTCCTGTCTGTCCGTGTTCCTTTGCAAGTGTTTCTACATGGGCCATCATTTCATCGTAAGTGTTGTAAGTTACTCCATCCGACACATATTTGTATCTACCATCAGACACACCAAATAAAGCCACTTTAAGAGAGTCCANNTGTGCCAAAAGTTGAGAATGCTCATTTCCAGGAAACATATCTGGATTTAATATTTTGACAAATGCGAGTCTTCCTAATGGTTCAATAGGTCCACTTGAAACCGCGACATAAGAATAACCTATAATCACAGCTAAAATTGCCAAGGCAATTAATGCCCATCCGCTACTACTCATAATTTTCACCATT
>PMMY01000308.1:2547-2713 GCA_003162655.1 Methanobacterium sp.
CTATTAATATTGGAAATAAAATGAAATATAATATTATCAAAGTTCTGGGTATTATTAGACAATTTTGTTCAGAAACTCAGCTAATTTTTTAGTGGCACCAGATGTTACCGGTGGTCCGTGGCCCTTTAAGATCACTTCAATATCCAAATCACCCAACTTTTTAATG
>PMMY01000023.1 GCA_003162655.1 Methanobacterium sp.
AACATTAAGGAGAATATTTGTCGAAGCAGTCCAGTTTGCAGCGATACTATTATCGGCAGACGGATCAATCAGTTCAAGATAATAACCATTCCCGTCAGCGTTCGGCCAGGGTGACGAATCGGAATAGGTCACACTGTCTATTACATTCCCGAATCCATCAGCCAAAACCAATTTCTCTCCCTTATTGGATAAGTTCCGTGTGAACTGCCCGAAAGGAGAAACGCCATATTTCTTTATAAAGACATCTGAATTTCCTGCAAGAAATATTTTTGAATTTGGGCCAATCGATGAGGCAGGTGGAAATTGGTAGACAAATCCTGTCCCTCTGAAATATACCCCGGACAGGTTTACGGTACTTGTACCTGTGTTCATTATTTCAAGAAATTCCTGCTTATCGCTATCAGGGAAAGTTCTGGTTGTATCGGGGTGGTACATTATCTTTGTAATTACAAGAGGTGGCAAAATCACATTGGTGCAATATGAAGCAGGGCCGATTGCATCTGTCATCCATGGAATTCTCAGCTTAAGAAAATCTTTAATCCTGATTATTTCAGATGTGAAATTAAGTTCCGGGGGATACCATCTCACACTATCACGGGCAGCAGCTTCGCTTATTTTGGCAACAGTCTTATCAATTAATGCTTCAATAGATGAATAATTTAAAGGTTGNNAAGATCCTTCCAGAATTCAGGTCCTTCATTATCACCGTTTGAGAACTGCCAGTTATCTGTTTTACTTCTGTCAAGGTTCCAAAAAGTAAGGTCATATCCAAAAGTCAGGTTAAGATCCCAAATAGGGCCTGCCCTGAGTTTCCCATTCCTGTCTTTATGATAATATGTGCTGAATTGATAAGCATCAGCATTTGACCCGAGTTCATTTATTATCATATAATCTGCAAAGGAAGGTATATCTATCACCGACGGGTAGCCGTTCTCAATAGATGAATTATGAGAAGCCAGGGTGCTGCTGAGCTTTTCAAATTCAGATTGGATATAGTAGTTCTGCAGGTAAGAAACATTTTCAGGTTTTGGGAGATCGTGAATGAATGTCACATCGTTTGTTCCTATATAACTCGACATTGTCCAGGCTACAGGATCTCCGCCGGTGGTTTTATCAGATTTAGTAATATAACCTCCTGTGATTTTAGGGTAAGTGTTATCCAATGTCCCGATTTTAGCAACATCAACCCGGTCAGATCCCTGCTTTACCTTTTCTTCGAGAACATATAAACCGTTGTAACTGCCATTTAAAACCACTTCACAGTATACTGTTCTGCTTGCATATTCGCCTATCATCCTTGATAAGTTATAGTTAATATAATCCCTGATAAATGAAGGTTCAAATCCGAGACCGTTTAATATCCAGTCGTTGTCTGCAGGCATTCCAAGAAGCGCTACATTATTATTTGACAGGTTATCGGCTTTTAATGTAGTAAGTCCATATTGCTTTTTAGGCAGAGTCTGAGAACTGGAGCCTCTGATTTCTATATTTATCCGGCCATTGTAATTTAAAAAACCTGATGTATTCTGGTCGGTAAGATAATTTCTCAAACCCTCGCCCCTGAAGATTATTTTCATCGAAGCGAGAACCCTGGGAGAATCGAAGATATCAACTCCGCCATCAGTATTTATTAAAACAATCGGAAGATTACTGTCCGTAAAGCTCTGAGAATAAGAAGAAGTATATGTACAAAAGAGCAAACAAATATAACCTAGATATCGTGTCATCAAATCATGATTAACTACATGTACAAATGTGTCAATTATTTTCCTATAAATAAATATAGAAAATCATTTATGAAGAGCCATACCCCGCTGTAGTTTGAAAAAAAGAGTTAATTGTCGCATGATGATCACTCTGCAGCCAAAGGTGATTTTCCTATTCCGCATTCAATGAAAAATACTTTCAGGGTTTGATTACCCTTGTGAGTACCCCTGGAACCTGTAGTAAATCGTAATCATTACTGTAAATAAGGAACTTATCATTCCACCGGGGATTGAATTTTTCCTTATAATCCCGCTGCCCTTTATAATGTGAAAATGACCGTATTTTCTCATATGCAAATTTCATAGACTTCTCTGTGAAGTTGTGAGGATCATCCAGTCCGGACATTGGTGCAAAACCCAGATTAATGTATCTTATACCGCTTTCTTTAAAATATTTGAAAAGCTCAATAAGTATATGATCCATTATTCCGTTAGGAGCATCGGCTGTTTTTCTCAGCAAATCGTAAGTACCTTCATCCTTCACATAGTCAGGAATAACATTCATAAAAGCAATAATTTTTTCTTCACTGTTTTCTATAGAAATAACAGTTTGTTCCTTTATTTCTTTCTCAACAAACATCCCCTGGGAAAAAATAATCTCCTCCCGTTCGGTAACCCTGAGCCATTCATCACTGACGGCTTTTAGTTTCTGAATCAGCCCATCACGGAGCGGCGGCGTATTAACGTGAGTTGTATAGCCCTGCTGCATTATCTTGTTCAGTGCATTCCTGATTGATTTTTTCTCGCCTCCTTCGAGCGTGAATGTATCAAGGTCAACAACTCCTTCCTGACCAAGGAAGAGACTCTTTTTTGATAATTCATTGTATAGTGAGAGACTTTCCTTAGGCACCCTGTAATATATTTCCTTGAGTCCGTTATCATAGCAATATTCACTGAAGGAAACCACGCATTTCTTCATCTCATAGCTGTTTTCTGCAACCGGGTTTTCCAGTACTACGGCAAAATTCCTGCTAACTCTGTATGAGATATATGCATTTATATCAGTAGGAGCATAAATAAATTTGTCAGAATATGTTTTAAAGAAATCGAGAGGAGAATTCCCGTATTGTTCTGTCAGTGATTTTGCCCTCATTATTTCTTCTTCAGTGGGTGTAATTTTGAACACATACGGTCTTACAAGGGAATATATCAGAAAAGATATTGAAGCAAATCCGCTTATCTTTATCAGGTAAATAAAATCACGGGCAAAAGCGTCGCGTGGAATCAGATCATTGCTTCCAATAAGGAAGAAGTTCTGAAGGGTATACCAGAATGACTGGANNAATGCAGTCTGTAATCCTACCGTTCCCAGCCGTGGATTTGTTTTTACATAATACTGTTTTCTGGTACCCACCAGAGAGCCGATAATAAGGATTGCAATTATTGCCTCTTCATAGTCTATTCCCTTTGTAATGTGTCCGACCACAGAGATAACACTTAATCCGACTGCAAACCACCATGCTGTCCGAAGTCCCCTCAGCATGAAAGCAGCAGTTACCAGAAGGAAAAGTCCGGCTATAAATACAAAGCTGTTGGAAAAACTCACAAAATCGACAAANNAGAGGAAGCCAGAATTCAAAAAATCTGAAAAGCATAGTAATGGAAACAGCCTCGATGTTGTTGAATCCGGAGTGAATAAGAACATATGTCATCGAGACTTCAATAGCACCAAGGACACGCAGAAAAGGTGAAATGATCAGGAAAATAACAACTACTATATAAGCAATTATTGAGGTTGACAATGATGCAGGAAAATTGAGCGCAACCATCGAAATATATACATGTGCTATACCTACA
>PMMY01000056.1 GCA_003162655.1 Methanobacterium sp.
CTATTTATTGAAATCGTATAGTCCTTAATAATTATAGTCTTCTGAGCCTTTTCAAAAGCTCTTTGTACAATTGTCTCTATACCTGAACAGCATGGTACTTCCATGTGAACTATTGAAATGGATTTGATATCCTGATTCTCGAATATTTCAGTTAATTTGTCCACATACTGTTATATAGTCTTATCCAACTTTGGGCATAGTATTATCAAAATTTTATCCTTTAAAAATCTTTGATGGAAATTAGCATAGGCAAAGGGTGCACAATCTGCTGCAATTAGAAGGTTAGCATTTTTTTTATAGAGAGCATTAGGATTTAAGAGTTGTAATTGTACTGGCCAGTTACGAAGCTGGGCACTGTAAATGACTGGTTCNNTTCGTCTTTACTTCCAGTTTTATCACCAAGTTCCATCTCCTTTGAACCTGGACAACCACAAGAAAAATTTTTTTCTCCCTCATACTCCAGAATTTCCATGTTTTTATCCTTTAAAATGTTAATAGCCTGATTTAGATAATCCTTTTGGCCATGATCATTAAGATGCTTTAAATGGGCCTTTATAACGTTAGGCCCCTCTTTAACAATATTTTCCATTACATTGTTCTCATCATAGGGTTCTGCTTCTCGTTGCTCTACTTCTATAGCATCTTGAGGACAAGTTCCAATACAAGCACCTAAACCATCACAAAACAAATCACTTATGAGCCTACTTTTCCGTCAATTACTTGTATAGCTCCCTCAGGACATCCTGGAATGCAGTCCCCACATCCTGTACATTTTTCTTCTTTAATTTTGATTATATCTCTCTTCATAACCATCACCATTTTTATTCCTTTTGCAACATTCCTAATCACTAACTCGAGAAATTTTTTTCAAAACTCTATTTACCAAAATCACAAAACAAATTTTACCTGATCAATCTAATGTACTCTGAAACAGATTAATACAGTATATAGTTTTTTTTGAGATTAATAATTATTATGTTTGAAACAGAATTTGAAGAATATATTTAGTATATCTTGAAAAAAAATAAAATAGTTTTTAAAATAGTTATAGTTGAATATAGCTTAATTATTTTTAAGAAGTGAACAATATAACTCGATTTTTTTTAGTAATTTAAAAGTTTTTAAGGTATAACAACAGATATCATTTTAATTATTGTTCTAATATGTTAGATCCAAATTTTAACCTTTAAAATGAATTTAAAATCTAATAAATAATATTGAGATTTTATCTTAATAAAAAAATGGGGATTAAATTGGAGAAAAAAGGTTTCTTAGATAGGTTTAATAGATTATCAAAGCCTATAGGTAGACCTCAATGGGGACATGCCGTAAGGGCTGTTATATTAATGTAAGTGGCTGGTTTGATAGCTAAAATCCTAGGTTTAGATAATGGGATACAGACGGTGATGTTTGTAACTCTTTTAGCAAGCATAATAATTGATATATCACTTCCCATTAGAAAAGTGGCTATTTTAGCATTATTAGGATTTATTATGACCATATTAGCATTTATCAGTGCATCTTTAGCCCTTTCAAACCTTACAGTGTTTATTTTATTTACTTTGATTTGGACATTTTTTTCTATTTCACTGTACATCTTTGGAAGTTTAGTAGGATCTTTAGGTTTCACTTTTTTTATAACATACTTTGTAGCAGTATTATTGGTAAACAACACAAACACTTTAGACTGGGCATCTTACGGTATATTATCATATTTAATAGCATCAATCCTTTTTATCCCGAAAATATGGCTTGAAAAGAAGAGAATTCGTGAGAGGATTACAGTAGGTTTCAATCCAAGTTCGACAATTCAGAACGTATTGTCAAACTGGAATATTTTATCGGGAATCCCCCTTAATTCCAATTATTTCGATATTTTCAAACTTGGAAATTATTTAAACCTCTTACGTAGCTACAGCAACCTAATAAATTCAAGATTGAATTCAAAATCTCAAATTCTTTTTAAAAATTATTTAGAGATAAGATATAAATTCCCCATCAATGATTACAATAATTTTTACAGCAGATTAAATTTTGCAGATTGATTATTATGTAGATTGAGCCCAGCTTAGTTATATACTTAACCAAAAGCAACCTCCAACAAATAACAAGTACCCTCTATTATTCTAGCAAATATACAAGTACTGATTATAACTGGAAATTAAATGCCGCCCCTCCTGAAAAATATTTATAACTTATGTAGCCACCGAGGAAAGAAATATGATTGAACAGTTTTATACGAATACCGCCATTAGTTCGTTTTCCATCATACTCAGACATTAATTCAAGGAAATTCAACATTTTTAAAGACATGCCACCGAAAAACCCGACAAAATTATGAGTCCTGGCAGGCAGGACATCAAGTCCGTAGCCTGCATGCATGGCTAGGGAGTTTAATAATTCAGATGGTACAAGAAAATGTTTAGAACAGACTAAATATAGAGCATTGTTATGAATTGCATCAGTTCCTCCAAAAACGGTCAATAAACCACTTATGTTGGCTCACCGGATTATTTGGTGGCAAAAGTTAATTAAGCAAAATATTGGATGATTCTGAAAAAGAAAAAAGATTTATCAACAACACCTCTGATTCTCTGTCTGAACAATTTAAGTTTAGCATGAAAACTTTCGATAGCTGCATTGGTAGATCCGTTTACAAAATAATTTAGTATGCCTCCCAGATGACGCTTTATAGTTTGGGCTGCTACTTTCATTTCCTTCAAACTCGTTGATTCTACTTTTTCTATCCAATCTTCAAACCGGTTCTTTATGTTTTTGTATTCGTAACAATTTCGGAAGTACAACGAAAAATTATATGACTTTAGAAGTTCCGGGTATTCTTTGAACAATATTTCTGATCGTTGTTTTTGTGTCTTTGTCCATCTGCTTGATGGCTTATATAAAAAATATTTGCTTCGTGCTAATAATTGTTTCCTTGTATCTCCGTTACTAAATGTCTTTGGTCGAAATTCTACTTTTAATTCTCTGGCTTTGAGCACTGCATCATTTTCTTCTTCTATTGCTTTCCATCTTAGCTTTACTCGCACGGCTTGAACTGCATCTGTGACTATCTGCTGAACATGGAATCTATCGTAAGTATGCAACCCGTTTGGAGCTATTTGCCGGGCTGTCCAATCCATAGAGTTGGCCAAATCTAATGTTATTTCCTTTATCTTTACTAACTTAGTAAAAGGTACCTTATCTGTTATTGCCCCTGTTATTATTGACGATTTTGTACCTTTGATTATTGCCGCCAATGCTCCTTTTTTGCTCTTTGCCTGCTTGTTGATTACTATCGTATAGAGATCCCCATCTATCAACCCTGTCTCATCTATTGCCATATCTTGACCAAAGTTCTTTGCGAAAACGAACGATTCTTCCTCTATCTCTTTTTTGTTCTTTTCTCTGAATTGCTCATAACCTGATAGTACGTTTTTGTACTGCTTCTCTAATGTATTCGGCTTCAATTTATTTGCCAGTGCTACTGTTGATATTTCTATCGGACTGCGCTCAATCTCCTCCTTTTAAAAAAGCAGCGAACTCTTTCTCTAACTTTGTACCTGGATATGTTGTCATTATTTCTTTTCTGAAGATTGCTTCCGATCCCTCTATTTGCCATACTCTTCGTTTTAATAATAGCTTTACTTTCCTTCCGCGTACCGGAAAATCATCGATGCTGATTTCCTTGAATCCTTTCTGTCGTATTTTTCTATCCCGGTATTCTTCCGGTATTTTCGGTACTACATTTTTCTCTTCCAAGATGATTGTTATTTCTCCATATGGTTTTACTTCCTCTCTGCTCTTTCTTTCATATCCTGTATACTCAAAGTATTCCATTATTCCTTCCGGCAAGAATATTTCTATCAACTC